>NZ_CP127296.1:5292500-5522500 GCF_030285645.1 Amycolatopsis sp. DG1A-15b | reverse complement strand
GGGTGAAAGGCCAATCAAACTCCGTGATAGCTGGTTCTCCCCGAAATGCATTTAGGTGCAGCGTCGTATGTTTCTCCACGGGGGTAGAGCTACTGGATGGTCTAGGGGCCTTACCGGGTTACCGAAATCAACCAAACTCCGAATACCGTGGTGTTAGAGTACGGCAGTGAGACGGCGGGGGATAAGCTTCGTCGTCGAGAGGGAAACAGCCCAGAACACCAGCTAAGGCCCCTAAGTGTGTGCTCAGTGGGAAAGGATGTGGGATTGCCCAGACAACCAGGAGGTTGGCTTAGAAGCAGCCACCCTTGAAAGAGTGCGTAATAGCTCACTGGTCAAGTGGTCCTGCGCCGACAATGTAGCGGGGCTTAAGCACACCGCCGAAGCTGTGTCATTCATGCATTACATCGGCTTGGACTCTTGAAGTCCTTGTCTAGTGGTATGGATGGGTAGGGGAGCGTCCTGCATCCAGGGAAGCGGCGGCGGAAGCCAGTCGTGGAGGGTGTGGGAGTGAGAATGCAGGCATGAGTAGCGAATGCAGAGTGAGAAACTCTGCCGCCGGATGACCAAGGGTTCCTGGGCCAGGCTAATCCGCCCAGGGTAAGTCGGGACCTAAGGCGAGGCCGACAGGCGTAGTCGATGGACAACGGGTTGATATTCCCGTACCCGAGCATGTGCGCCCATGACGAGGCGTTTGATACTAACCACCCAAAGCGCATCTGTGAGGCCTTCGGGCTGAGTGGGTGTTGTGGAGCGTGGGACCTGATTTCGTAGTAGTCAAGCGATGGGGTGACGCAGGAAGGTAGCTCCGCCAGGCGATGGTTGTCCTGGTGTAAGCGTGTAGGCCGGAACATAGGCAAATCCGTGTTCCATGAGGCTGAGACGTGATGCGTAGCCGTTTGAGGCGAAGTAGAGTGATCCTATGCTGCCGAGAAAAGCCTCTAGTGAGTGCATGCACGGCCCGTACCCCAAACCAACACAGGTGGTCAGGTAGAGAATACCAAGGCGATCGGGTGAACTGTGGTTAAGGAACTCGGCAAAATGCCCCCGTAACTTCGGGAGAAGGGGGGCCAAACATCCTGAAGCTTCTTGCAAGCTAGGGGTGGGTGGCCGCAGAGACCAGCGGAAAGCGACTGTTTACTAAAAACACAGGTCCATGCGAAGTCGCAAGACGATGTATATGGACTGACGCCTGCCCGGTGCTGGAACGTTAAGAGGACCGGTTAGCCTTTCGGGGCGAAGCTGAGAATTTAAGCGCCAGTAAACGGCGGTGGTAACTATAACCATCCTAAGGTAGCGAAATTCCTTGTCGGGTAAGTTCCGACCTGCACGAATGGCGTAACGACTTTCCGGCTGTCTCAACCACAGGCCCGGCGAAATTGCACTACGAGTAAAGATGCTCGTTACGCGCGGCAGGACGGAAAGACCCCGGGACCTTTACTATAGTTTGGTATTGGTTTTCGGTTCGGCTTGTGTAGGATAGGTGGGAGACTGTGAAGTGGTCACGCTAGTGGCTGTGGAGTCGTTGTTGAAATACCACTCTGGTCGAATTGGGAATCTGAACCTCGGGCCATGATCTGGTTCAGGGACAGTGCCTGATGGGTAGTTTAACTGGGGCGGTTGCCTCCTAAAGAGTAACGGAGGCGCCCAAAGGTTCCCTCAGCCTGGTTGGCAATCAGGTGTTGAGTGCAAGTGCACAAGGGAGCTTGACTGTGAGACAGACATGTCGAGCAGGGACGAAAGTCGGGACTAGTGATCCGGCACCTCCTGGTGGAAGGGGTGTCGCTCAACGGATAAAAGGTACCCCGGGGATAACAGGCTGATCTTGCCCAAGAGTCCATATCGACGGCATGGTTTGGCACCTCGATGTCGGCTCGTCGCATCCTGGGGCCGGAGTAGGTCCCAAGGGTTGGGCTGTTCGCCCATTAAAGCGGCACGCGAGCTGGGTTTAGAACGTCGTGAGACAGTTCGGTCCCTATCCGCCGCGCGCGTAGGATACTTGAGGAAGGCTGTCCCTAGTACGAGAGGACCGGGACGGACGAACCTCTGGTGTGCCAGTTGTTCTGCCAAGGGCATGGCTGGTTGGCCACGTTCGGAAGGGATAACCGCTGAAGGCATCTAAGCGGGAAGCCTGTTCCAAGATGAGGTATCCCACCCCATGTGGGTTAAGGCCCCCAACAGACCATTGGGTTGATAGGCCAGAAATGGAAGCACAGTAATGTGTTGTCGAGTTGACTGGTACTAATAGGCCGAGGACTTGCCTACGAAGATGTTACGCATCCACTCTACGGTTCTGAAACACCACACCGGTGAACAGTGTTCATGGTGTGTGTTGTTTCGTAGTGTTTCGGTGGTTATAGCGTCAGGGAAACGCCCGGTCCCATTCCGAACCCGGAAGCTAAGCCTGACAGCGCCGATGGTACTGCAACCGAAGGGTTGTGGGAGAGTAGGACACCGCCGAACTTACTTGAGGAAAGACCCCGGTCGAGAACCCGAAAAGGTTCTTCCGGGGTCTTTTCGCATGCCCGAAACCCGAACTGGCCCGCCAGGTGCGCGGGCCGGCCGCCCGGGCACCGGGTTACGGGGCCGGGCGCCGAAGCAGGTACGTGTCCATGATCCAGCCGTGGCGCTCCCGGGCCTCGGCGCGGGTCTCGCGGATGTGGGACGCCAAGGCCGGCGTCAGCGGCCCCGAAATCAGGATCTCATCGGGCGTACCCACGTACGCGCCCCAAAAAATGGTCAAGCCCGCGGACGTGAAGCGGTCGAACGTCGTGTGGGCGTCGAGGAGGACGAACACGTCGTCGACTCCCTCCGGCCAGCCCGACGCCAGGCGGCGGCCCGTCGTCAGCTGGACCGCCCGGCCGATCTGGTTCATCGTCGTCCGGTGGCGGGCCACCAGGGCCGAGATGCTGCTGATGCCCGGCACCACCTCGTACTCGAACTCGACGTTCCCCCGCGCCAGCACCGCCTCGATCAACGCGATCGTGCTGTCGTACAGCGACGGGTCGCCCCACACCAGGAACGCGCCCACCTGGTCCGGCGCCAGCGACGAGAGAATCATCGACTCGTACACCGCCGCCCGGGCCGCGTGCCAGTCGGCCACCGCCGCGCGGTAGTCCGCCGGGGTGCGGTCGCGCGGAGGATCCGATGCCACCACCACCCGGTACTCCCGCGTGACGAACCGGTCGAGGATCTCCTGCCGCAGCCGCACCAGGTCGGCCTTCTCCGCGCCCTTGTCGAGGACGAAGAAGACGTCGACGCGGTTGAGACGGTCGATCGCCTGCACCGTGAGGTGTTCCGGGTCGCCCGCCCCGATCCCGATGGCGTAGATCTTCCGCATCCCGCGAGTCTGACGGGACCCGATGGAGAACCCCTACCCCCAAGGGGTATAAAGGGAGGGAGCGAAAGGAGCGGGAGATGGCCGAAACGACCTACACCGTCGAGGGTATGACCTGCGGACACTGTGCCACCTCGGTTCGCGAGGAGGTTTCCGAGCTCGACGGTGTCCGCCAGGTGGACGTCGACGTCGAGAGCGGCCGCGTGACCGTGACCAGCGACACCCCGCTGACCACCGATGCGGTCGCCGCCGCCGTCACCGAGGCCGGCTACCGCCTGGTCGCGTGAGCCCGGCCGAGGTGACCACCGCCGCCCGCGTCGAGCTCGCCATCGGCGGGATGACGTGCGCGTCCTGCGCCGCCCGCGTCGAGCGCAAGCTCAACAAGGTCGACGGCGTCACCGCGACGGTCAACTACGCCACCGAAAAAGCGCAGGTCAGCTACCCGGCCCGGCTGTCGGTCGACGACCTCCGGTCCGTCGTCGAGGCCGCCGGCTACTCCGCGCGCGTCCCCGAGCCGGACGTGCCCGCGGAGGAGACGCCGCGCAATCGTTTGCTCGTCTCCGCGGTGCTCACCGTCCCGCTGATCGTCGTCGCGATGGTCCCGGCCTGGCAGTCCGCGGCCTGGCCGTGGGTGGCGCTCGCGCTCGCCGCGCCGGTCGTCACCTGGGGCGCGTGGCCGTTCCACCGCGCCGCCGCGGTCAACCTGCGCCACGGCGCCGCCACGATGGACACGCTGATCTCGCTCGGCGTCGTCGCCTCCGTGGCTTGGTCGCTCTACGAGCTCTTCCTCGGGATGGCCGGCCACGACCTCTACTTCGAGGTGGCCGCGGCCGTCACCACGTTCATCCTGGCCGGCCGCTACTTCGAGACACGGTCGAAGCGGCGCGCCGGCGCCGCCCTCCGCGCGCTCATGGACCTCGGCGCGAAGGACGTCACAGTCCTCCGCGACGGCGAAGAACACCTCGTCCCGATCGCGAACCTCCAGGTCGGTGACGTCTTCGTCGCCCGGCCCGGCGAGAAGATCGCCACCGACGGTGTAGTCGCCGAAGGCGGCTCCGCGGTCGACTGCAGCATGCTGACCGGCGAGTCCGTGCCGGTCGAGGTCGGCCCGGGTGACGCCGTCACCGGCGCGACCGTCAACGTCGGCGGGCGGCTGCTCGTGCGCGCCACCCGTGTCGGCGCGGACACCCGGCTCGCGCAGACGGCTCGGCTCGTCGAAGCCGCGCAGAACGGCAAGGCCGAGGTCCAGCGGCTGGCCGACCGGGTCTCGGCGGTGTTCGTCCCGGCGGTGGTCTTCGCGGCGCTGGCGACGCTGGTCGTCTGGCTGGCGACCGGCGGCACGCCGGACGCCGCGTTCACCGCGGCCGTCGCCGTGCTGATCATCGCCTGCCCCTGCGCGCTCGGCCTCGCGACGCCGACGGCCCTGCTGGTCGGCACCGGCCGCGGCGCGCAGCTGGGCATCCTCATCAAGGGCCCCGAGGTGCTCGAGTCCACCCGGCGCGTCGACACCGTGGTCCTCGACAAGACCGGCACCGTCACCACCGGCCGGATGGCGCTCGTCGAGGGTGACGGCGAGGTCCTCCGCCTCGCGGGCGCCGTCGAGGCCGCTTCCGAACACCCGATCGCCCGCGCCATCGCGGACGCCGCCCGGGAGCGCCTCGGCGCGTTGCCCGCCGTCACGCAGTTCCGGAGCACCGCGGGTCTCGGAGTGACCGGCGTGGTGGAGGGGCGCGAGGTCACCGTCGGGCGCGCAGCGTTCCTCGGCGGCGAACTCACCGAGGCCGAAGGCGCCACCGCGGTCGGCGTGGCCTGGGACGGCGAGGTCCGCGGACGGCTGGTCGTCGCCGACACGATCAAGCCGACGTCCGCCCGGGCCGTCGCCGAACTGCGGGCGCTCGGCCTGACGCCGGTGCTGCTGACCGGCGACAACGCCGGCGCGGCGCGGGCGATCGCCGCCGAAGCGGGGATCGACGAGGTCGTCGCCGAGGTGCTGCCCGAAGAGAAGGTCGCCGTCGTCAAGCGGCTGCAGGCCGAGGGCCGCGTGGTGGCCATGGTCGGCGACGGCGTCAACGACGCGGCCGCGCTCGCCCAGGCCGACTTGGGCCTCGCGATGGGCACCGGCACCGACGCGGCGATCGAAGCGAGCGACCTGACGCTGGTCCGCGGCGACCTGCGCGTGGCCGCCGACGCGATCCGGCTGGCCCGCCGCACCCTCGCCACGATCAAGGGGAACCTGTTCTGGGCGTTCGCGTACAACGTGGCCGCGCTGCCACTCGCGGCGCTCGGCCTGCTGAACCCGATGATCGCGGGAGCGGCCATGGTGTGCTCGTCGGCCTTCGTGGTCAGCAACAGCCTCCGGCTGCGGCGCTTCCGCTGACACCCCGGGAGGGTATAGTTGCCGGAAGAGAAGCCGGCGACGGGGACAGGTGGGCGATGACGGGGTACGGCGGCGAGCGGGAAGCCTATCTGAAGCGCCTGCGCCGGATCGAAGGGCAGATCCGCGGGCTGCAGCGCATGGTCGAGCAGGACAAGTACTGCATCGACATCCTGACCCAGGTCTCCGCGGCGACGAAGGCACTGCAGTCGTTCTCCCTCGAGCTGCTCGACGAGCACCTGGCGACCTGTGTCGTCCAGGCGGCCGCGGCCGGCGGCGAGGAGGCCGATTTGAAGGTCCGCGAAGCGTCGGACGCCATCGCGCGGCTGGTGCGGTCCTAGCGGACCAGCACGGCCAGGGTGAGGCCGCCGGCGTTCGTCACGAAGTGCACGATCACCGACGCCAGCACGCCCCGGCCGACGTGGCGCCACCAGTGCAGGAAGATCCCGGCGAGACCCGCCGCGGCCATGGCCAGCACCTGCAGCACCACCACCGGCGTCGAGCCGAACACCGCGTGCACGGCGGCGTTGCGGCCGATGGCCAACGCCGGCAACGCGTGCCAGAGCCCGAACAGGGCCGCCGAGCACAGGATCGGCGGCCAGCGCCAGCGCTCGTCGGCCGCGCCGAACAGGCCCGGCAGCACGCCGCGGAACGCGATCTCCTCGATGAGCACCGTCCCGAACAGGATCCGGCCGCAGGTCAGCCACAGCAGCTGCGCCCAGTCCGGGTCGCCGACCCGGCCGTCCTGGTAGACCGTCCGCAGCGACGGCACGGCCAGCGCGATCCCGAACACGACCGCCATCAGCCCGGCGCCGGCCAGCCCGGCCAGCGCGGGGCGGCGGACGGCGTGCAGGCCCAGGTCACGCCACGAGCATCCGGCCGCGCGGCCGAGCACCACCAGGACCGCGGCCGCGACCAGGCCGCAGACCGGGTACGCCCAGCCGGGCAGCACGCGGTTGGCGAGCGTGGTCGACGCGGCCAGCGTCACGACCGCCGCGACCAGCGCGAACACCCGCCGGGGCGGGAAGGACGCGGCTTCGCTCGGGCGCTCGGTCATGTCTTCCGCGGTCGTGAACGAGTCGTCCGGAACGGCGGGAGGCCGGGGTCAGCCGACCGCGTCGGTGAGGTCCGCCGCGGGTGAGCGGCGCTGGATCGGGACTCTCTTCGCCATCGGCAGGGTGGCTTCGGGGTCGAACGACCCCGGACGGTCGTCGAGGGCGACGGCCGCGTCGGCCAGCAGGCCGCGGCAGCCGGACAGCGTGGCTTTGAGCTGGTCACGGACCTCACCCAGAGCCGCGACCTCCCGCTCGGCGGCGCCGACCATGCTCTCGGCGCGCTGGGTGGCGTCGGTGACGAGCTTTTCGGCCTTGGCTTCGGCGGTGGTGACGAGTGTTTCGGCGCGTTGCGTGGCGTCGGTGACGAGCTTTTCGGCCTTGGTCTCGGCGGTGGTGACCAGCGTTTCGCTGTGTTGTGTCGCTTCGCTGACCAGCGTTTCGGCGCGTTGCGTGGCGTCGGTGGCGAGCTTTTCGGCCTTGGCTTCGGCGGTGGTGACGAGTGTTTCGGCGCGCTGGGTGGCGTCGGTGACGAGCTTTTCGGCCTTGGTCTCGGCGGTGGTGACGAGTGTTTCGGCGCGTTGCGTGGCGTTGGTGACCAGCTTTGCGGCCTTGGCCTCGGCCGCCGCGAGCTTGCGTTCGCCCGTTGTGACCAGCTCTTCACTGCGCTGGGTCGCGTCGGCGACCAGCTGGTCGGCCTTCGCGCGGGCCGCCGCTTTCTGGTCGGCCAGTTCGCGCATCGCGTCGGCACGGCGGACCGTCATGGCCCGGCTGTGGTCCTCCTCCAGCTGGGCCCGGCGGTGGGCCGCGGCCTCGTCGAGCTCGCGGCGGCGTTGCTCGGCCGCCCGCAGGAGCTCCTCGTGCTCGGCGCGCTGCCGCTCGCGCTCGGCCTCGGCCTCGGCGACCAGGCGGCGCTCCTTCTCGGTGAGCCGGACGGCTTCCGCCTCGGCCTCCCGGCGGCTCCGCTCCGCGGCTTCCGTTGCGCGCGCGGTGATTTCGGCCGCTTCTTCGCGGGTCAGCTCGATCATCCGGCGCGAACGCTCCTGCAGAGCGTCCGGCGCGATCGGGGTCCGGCAGATCCGGTCGATCTTCACGCGGAGCTCACGGTTCTCCTCGGCGAGCGCAGCGCCACGCCGGCGCGCGGAGTCGCTCTCGGCGGCGAGTCTGCGTAGCTCGGCCTCGGCCCACGCGACGTACTCCTCGACTTGGGCGCGGTGAAAACCACGCCACGCCAGGTCGAATCCGGGCTGTGTGTGCGCCACGTCCTCGCCGCCGCCGGGGGCCATGCCTCACCTCCGAATTGGATGGTTTCTCCTCGGCCGCACGTTTTCCTTGCGACGCCGGGGAATTTCCGTGTGCACCCCAGTGTGCCGCAAACCGGCCTCCGCCCGCTGCCCGGGCGGGCGATCATTCGTCGAGCGGTTCCCCGAGCCCGGTGGACGTGCTCCGGACACCGGGCAGTTCGGCGAGTTCGGCGGCCAGGTCGTAGAGGTCGCCGCGCCCGTCGAGGCGCAGTGTCACGACCGCGATCCGTTGTCCCTCTTCGGAAACCGATTCGTGGTCGACCTCGACGTGGTGCACGGCCCAGCCCCGGCCGGTGCAGGCGGCCAGCGCCGCGCGCAGCACGCCGTGGCCGTCGAGGTAGCTCAGCCGGACCAGCGGCGGTTCGCGGCGGTGCCGGGCCACGAACCGCTGCAGCGGCGGGAAGCCCCGGGTCACCACGAAGTGCCCGACGGTGGCACCGGCGGCGAGGACCGGCAGCCCGGCGCCACACGCGGTGCCGACCGCGGCGGTCACCCAGATCGTCGCCGCGGTGGTCAGCCCGCGCACCGCGTCCCGGCGGACGAAGATCAGCCCGCCGCCGATGAAGCCGATGCCGGAGACGATCTGCGCGGCGATCCGCGACGGGTCGAGCGAGACGTGCTCGAGGCCGAGCAGGTCGGCGAAGCCGTACTTCGAGACCAGCATGAACACCGCCGAGCCGACGCCGACCAGGCTGTGCGTGCGCAGCCCGGCGGCCTTCATGCCCGCCTCGCGTTCGAGCCCGATGGCGACGCTCAGCACGAGCGCGAGCAGGACCGGCGGCAGCAGGCTCCACTGCGCCGGCGTGGACCACAGCGTGGGCAAGGTCACGACCTCCGGAGTTCGTCACGGGCGGCACGCGGGGAGAACCGCGAGCGCCGCCACCAGGGCATACTGGGCCGAGCAAGCCGATCGTGCCAGGTGAGGGGGAGCGCGTGACAGGGACCCGGCCGGCGCTTGCGCCGGACTTCGTGGGTTACCCGGAGGTGCGGCGCGGGGTGCGCGCCCTGATCGGGACCCGGCCCGGCACCCACCGCCGCGCGGTCCCGGCCTGTCCGAAGTGGACTGTCGTCGACCTGGTCGGCCACCTCCTCGAGAAGGCCGAGGGCGTGCTCGCGCGCCTCGGCGGCCCCGCGCCCGCCCCGGCCGGGCCGCTCGAGGTCCCCGCCCTGCTGGACCGCTGGGACGACGTGGGCGACGAGGTCGACCGGCGGCTCGCGGCCGCGGGCGGGCGCAGCGGCGACGTCCTGGTGATGGACGCCTACACCCACGAGCTGGACCTGCGCGCCGCCCTCGGCGTCCCGCCGCCGGTGGAGCACCTCGCCTGGGCGCCGAGCTTCGAGGTGCTGGTCCGCGGCTTCACCGGCTCGGTCGCCGGCAGCGGCCTGCCGGCCCTGCGGATCCGCACGACGGGCGGCTCGGCGTGGACGGCGGGCGCGGGCCGTCCGGCGGCGTCGGTGACCGCCCCGGCCCACGACCTCTACCGCGCGCTCGCCGGGCGCCGCTCCCTCGCGCAGCTGGCGGCGCTGGACTGGAGCGAGGCCCCCGGGCCGTGGCTGCCCGCGTTCACCTGGGGTCCGTTCGCCCCGCCGCCGCACCCGGGGGTGTGACTCAGGCCCCCGCACCCGGGGGTGTGACTCAGGCCCCCGCACCCGGGGGTGTGACTCAGGCCGCCGCACCCGAGGGTGTGACTCAGCCGCCCGGCGGGGTCACCGTCAGCAGGGCGGCCAGGGCCAGCACCACGGCGCTGAGCACCACTTCGGCGGCCACCGCCTGCCGCAGCCGGCGCAAATCCGCCGTGACCGTCCCGGTGGTGCCCTTCGGCGGCGTGGTCAAGCCCCGGCGCACCGCGGCGCGGGAGCGGGCCGCCACCGCCAGCAGCACGGCGAACCCGGCGGTCTTGAGCAGCACCAGCAGGCCGAATCCGGTGGTCCACAGCGTCGACACCGACGGCATGATGCGCAGGGCCAGCACCGCGCCGCTGATCGCGATCGCCGTCACCGCCTTGGCGGCGACGCCGGAGAAGCGGGCCGCGGCCGGGGCCGGGTCCTCGCCCCCGGCCGGGCGGTAGAGGCAGAGCGCCAGCTGGGCCAGCCCGCCCGCCCACACCGCGATGGCCCCGAAGTGCACGAGGTCGGCTGTGACGGAGACGAACAGGACCGGGTCGGTGACCGGGTGCCCGGTGGCCGAGAACGTCAGCAGCACGACGAAGCCGGTGACCATGGTCAGGTTCTCGTACCGGGCCCGCAGCCGGTCGGGCAGGCCGGGCCGCAGGAGCCGGGGCAGCAGCACCACCAGCACCGCGACGGCGGCCAGCCGGAGCAGCAGCAGCTTCCCGTAGGCGACGCGCAGGGTGTCCGCCAGCAGCCCGGTGTCGAACACCGCGCCGAGGCCGCGGCCGGCCGCGTAGGGCCCTTGCAGCACGAAGGCCGCGGCGGCGGTCACCGCGACGAGCCCGGCGCCGGCGTGCAGCAGCTGCCGGGCCCGCCGGTCGGTGCGGCCCGCGGGGCGGCACAGGACGACGAACGCCGTCCCGCCGAGCAGCACGACGCCGACGTAGGCCAGCCAGCGCACCGCCGTCGACGCGGCGTCGACGGCGGTGTCGGTGCCGGTGGCCGCGGAGACCGCGCCGGCCGAGGTGACCAGCGGGCCGGTGCCGACGACGAAGGCGAAGGTGCCGCGCACGGGGTGGGAGTCGGCCGAGACGAAGGCGTATTCGACCAGGTAGCTGCCGTCCGGGACGCCGGGCCGCAGGCGCACCGCGACCTGCTGGGCGTCCTCGCCGGGCTGGAACACCGGCCCGGTGTCGACCTGGTGCCCGCCGAGGTCGACGACCTTGATCGAGCCGGGCTGGATCCCGATGTTCTCCGACAGGGTGACCGACACCAGGGACGGCGCCGCGCCGAGGCGGGTGCCGTCTCCCGGGGTCGACGAGACGACTTCGACGTGCGCCGAAGCCGGGGTGGCGCCGAGCAGCAGCCAGCCGGCGAGGAACGCCAGCAGGGCCAGCGCCCGCCTCACGACGCGGCGAGCGCGGGCTGCTTCGGCACTCCGCAGGAGCAGCCGGTCACTTTCCGTTCGGCGGCCGAGGCCCGCCGGTGCAGGACGACGGCGACGATCATCGGGATGGTGACGATCGTGTTGTAGAACAGGTGCAGCTCCACGCGCGGCACGAGCAGCTGGATGATGCTCGTGGGCACCTTCTGCCCGGCCAGCCGCCACCCGCTCTGCGCCTGGATGAACAGCAGCAGGTGCTCGATGTGGTGCCAGAACTGGATGCCCAGCGCGAGGTTCCACCACTGCCGAGAGCGGCCGGCGAACCCGTGGCGCAGGACCCACAGGAAGACCAGCATCACCAGCGCGTAGCCGTAGTGCAGCCATTCCTGCGAAATCAGCCACGGGAACGGCATGCCGAGGACGCCGCGGGCCCGGGAGGTGGGCCAGCCGAACCCGTAGATCTGGACGGCCTGGACGATGTGCTCGGCCCAGTGGGCGAGCACGACGATCATGAACACCGCGAGCGCGCGGTGGTGGTGGCGGCTGTTGAGCGCGCCGAGGAACCCGGCCGGCCGGGCGATTTCGGACGTGGACATGCGGACCCCAGTTCTGCCGAAAACGACGTGTGCGTCGACGATAACCGTTTCCGTGCGGTGTTCCGTTACTCCGGATTGCTGAAGTAGTAAGGGAAACGGCGGAGTGCGTGCCGGCCGGGCGATGCGGTCAGTGCGCGACGAGCCCGGTCGGGCGCTCGGGGGCCGGCGGGATGCGGAACAGCCGGGTGAACAGGTCGAGGTGCGCCGGGTCGCCCTGGACCCGGATCTTGCCGCTGGAGATGGCGTCCTGGGCGGTCAGGCTGCCGTTGAGCAGGTCGAGGACGGCCGGGCCCTGCGGCTCGATCACCAGGTCCGCCGCGGGCAGCGCGCCGGCGGAGGCCTTGAGCGCGCCGTCGTCGACCATGGCGTGCACGATCATGTCGCCGGGGTGGTGCAGCTCGTAGTTGACGTGCACGCCCGCGGCGGCCTCCTCCTGGAAGGTCGTGTAGAGCGAGATGATGGCGGTGTCGAGGGTGAAGACCTCGTCCGGCTTCGGGTAGGTCAGCGAGCGCGAGCCCCACAGGGCCAGGTCGAGCACGATGTGGTCGAGTTCGGTGCCGTACTCGGTGAGTTCGTAGACGACGCCGGCGTCCAGCTGCGACTGGACGCGGCGGCGGACCACGCCCCCCTCCTCGAGCTCGTTGAGGCGCGAGGTCAGGATGCTCACCGGGATGCGCGGCAGGGTGCGCTGCAGGTCGTCGAACCGCTTCGGGCCGAGCATGAGGTCACGGACGACGAGGAGCGACCACCGCTCACCGACGATCTCGAGCGCCCGGGCCAGGCCGCAGAACTGTCCGTAGGTGCGAGCGGAGGTAGGCATACTCGGGTCCTCACTTGTCTCGGGTGCCAGGCCGGGCGCCGCCGGGGTTCGCGCGGGACCGCGAGCTCGGTTACGGTGCGCCTGACGCACCGTGCCGCCACGGGCGCCTTGTCTACGGTGACGGTTCGCCGCCGCGTGCGGCCAGTGAACGACGCACCGGTGCCCCGTGCATTTTTCATGTCCGGGCATGCAGTTCGCACGACTTGCTCGTGCCGCGGGCACTGGTTGTGCCGACCTGCCGTGGAGGACTATTCCCTTGCCTCGTCCCGTCCAGCTCGACGACCGGCAGGAGAGCCAATGCGCACGACAGCGGTAGACGCGCACGGCGGTAACGCCACGGACGTGCCGGTGGCGGCGCGCACCCCGGCGTTCCGGCGGCACCTTCGCGCGGAGGTGCGTGCGGGCAAGGGGGCCTACCTGTTCTCCGAAGAGGGCGTGATCGCGATGCGCGGGGCCAAGATCGAGTCGCTGGCCGCGCTGCTCGACGGCACGCACGACCTCGACCGGCTGCTGCGTGGCCGGCCCGGCGGGATGGCGCCGGAGGAGGTCGCCGCGCTGCTGGCCCAGCTGGTCGACGCCGGCCTGGTGACGTTGCGCAGCCCCGGCGACTGGCCCGGCGACGAGCGCGCGCTGGCCTATTGGGACGCCTGCGGGGTCGACGCCGACGTCGTGGCCGCCCGGCCGGGCACCGTGCGGCTCACCGCGGTGGGCGACAGCGCCGACGGCGTCGACCCCGGCGCGGTCGAGCGGGCACTGGCCGACGCGGGCCTCGAAGTGGTGCGCGGGGGCACCGGTCTTGCGGACCTGTCGGTCGTGCTGTGCGCCGACTACCTCGACCCGCGGCTGGCGGAGATCGACGCCGAGCACCGGCGGACCGGGCGGCCCTGGCTGCTGGCGCGTCCGTGCGGGGCGCAGGTGTGGATCGGCCCGGTGCTGCAGCCGGGCGGGGCGTGCTGGCACTGCCTGACCCACCGGCTGTGGGGACACCGGCACGCCGAGGCGTGCGTGCAGGAAGAGCTCGGCCACGATGGTCCGGCGCGCCGCCCGGTGCCGGCGCTGCCGCCGCTGACCTCCGCCGCCGCGCACCTCGTCGCGCTGGAGGCGGCCAAGTGGCTGGCCGGCTACCGCCACCAAGGCCAGCAGTGCGTGTGGACCTTCGACACGCTCGACATGCAGGGCCGGCTGCACGAGCTGCGCCGCCGCCCGCAGTGCCCCGGCTGCGGCGACCCGTGGCTGGTGACGTGGCGCGCGGCGCGTCCGGTCCGGCTGCAGCCGGCCAAGAAGACGGCCACGGACGGCGGCGGGCACCGTACGGCCACGCCCGCGCAGATGCTCGACCGGCACCGGCACCTGGTCAGCCCGGTCACCGGGATCATCAAGGACATCCGGCGCGACCCGGACGCGCCCTGGTTCGCCAACGTCTACCGCTCCGGCCCCAACGTCGCCCGCGGTATCACCGGGATGGCCGGGCTGCGCGCCGGCCTGCGCTGCGAGAACGGTGGCAAGGGCGTCAGCCCGCTCGACGCCGAGGTCGGCGCGCTCTGCGAGGCCGCGGAACGGTTTTCCGGCAACTTCCAGGGTGACGAGCTGCGCATCCGGGGCTCCTACGAGGAGCTGGGCGAGGAAGCGCTCCACCCCAACGACTGCATGCTGTTCGCCGACCGGCAGTACGCCGAGCGCGCGGCCTGGAACCCGGTGCACGGGGCGTTCCAGCGGGTCGGCGAGCCGTTCGACCCGGCCGCCGTGACCGACTGGACACCGGTGTGGTCGATGTCCGGGCGGCGGCGCCTGTTGCCGACGTCCTACCTGTATTACGGAACCCCGCGGGAAAGCACGACGCGCGGGGTGCGCGCCGACTCGAACGGCTCCGCGGCGGGCAGCAGCCTGGAGGACGCGATCCTGCAGGGCGCGCTGGAGCTAGTCGAACGCGACGCGGTGGCGCTGTGGTGGTACAACCGCACGCTGATGCCGGGTGTCGACCTCGCCTCCTTTGCTGACCCGTGGCTGGCGGAGGTCGCCGGGCACTACACGGCGATCGGCCGCGAGCTGTGGGTCCTCGACGTGACCTCCGACCTGGAGATCCCGGTGGCGGTGGCCCTGTCGCGGCGGGTCGACGGCCCGTACGAGAACATCTCGTTCGGCTTCGGCGCGCACCTCGACCCGCGGATCGCGGTGCGCCGTGCGGTGACCGAGCTGAACCAGATGCTGCCCATCGTGGAGACCGCGGGCCAGGATCTCGACGACCCGGACGCCCGGCACTGGTTCACCCACGTCACCGTCGCGAACCAGCCGTACCTGCGGCCCGCGGCAGGACAGCGGATGCGGAACGCCGCGGACTTCCCGTTCGTCAGCCGGGCCGACGTCCGCGACGACGTCGAGGCGCTGAGCCGGGTGTTCGCGCGCGCCGGCCTGGACATGCTGGTGCTCGACCAGACCCGGCCGGACGTCGGGATCCCGGTGGCGAAGGTGATCGCGCCGGGCATGCGCCCGTTCTGGGCGCGGTTCGCGCCGGGCCGGCTCTTCGACGTCCCCCTCCGGCTGGGCCGGCTCGCCGCGCCGACCCCGTACGAGCGGCTCAACCCGTTGCCCATGTTCATGTGACCGGCCCGCGGGGCCGTGTTCGCCGCTTGCCCGAGGAGAAGGCCTTGCCTGCAGACCGCCCGGAGGGGATCCCGGAAACCGTCCGGCTCTGGTCCCTCACCGAAGACACCTTGCTGGAGGCGGGGGACGACGACACGATCGTCGCTATCACCTGGTGGGGCGAGTACGAGCTGGTGGACATCCCCGGGCCGGTCCGCGAGTCGCTGAGCCGGATGGCGCTCGGCCCGGTGTCGATGGGCAACCTCGCCTCGTCGGCGAGCGGCGGTACCGAGGCCTGGGCCGGGGCGCTGCGCAAGGTCCTCAACCGGCTGTCCGGCTCGGTCGTGCACTCGCTCGCGCTGAACGACGGCCGCGGGCCCGTGCTCTCGGCGATGCCGGTGACGCAGTCGCCGGTCTTCCCGGCCGACCCGGTGCCGGGGGGCCGGCTGGTCAAGCTTTCGCGGTTCTCGGCGATGCGGCCGGGCGGTGGCAGGCTGGTGCTCGAGTCACCGCGTGCGCGGTACCGGGTCGCGCTGCTGCGCCCGACCGCGGTGGCCGTGGCGTCGTCGCTGGCCATCCCGGTCACGGTCGCGCAGGTCGCCGAGACCACCGGGCTGGCCGAGCCGGTCGTGGCGGACGTCGTGGCGTTCCTGGTCGCGGCGGGCGTGGTGCTGGTGGCCGACGACTGGGCGGAGTTCGCCGAGGACTCCGACGCCGACCTGACGGCCTGGTCGCCCGACGACCTGATCTTCCACTCCCGCAGCCGGACCTGGCAGAAGGGGGACGGCCGGACCCGGACGTGCCCCGGCCGGAAATCGAGCCGCCGGTGGTCAAGCAGGTCACCGCCGGCCCGACGTTCCCGCTGCACCGCCCGGACCCGGCGGTGCCCGGGGCGCCCGAACCGACGCTGAGCTCGCTGCTCGAAGACGACCACACGTGCCCCGAGCTCACCGAGCGCGCGCTGACCGCCGAGCAGATCGGGGACTTCCTCTACCGCGCCGCGCGGGTGCGGTCGATCGGGCCCGCCTACCTGCCCGGCGGGCCCGGCCACGAGGCGTCCCAGCGGCCGTACTTCAGCATCGCCTGCCTGTACGAGCTCGAAATCTACGTCGGGATCAACCGGTGCGTGGGCCTCCGGCGGGGGATCTACCACTATGACCCGCTGTGGCACACGCTGACGCTGATCAACGACGATTCCGGTGTCCTGGACGGGGTGCTGGACCTGGCGATGATCGGGGCCGGGAGCCACCACAGGCCGTCGGTGCTGCTGACGATCACCGCGCGGATGTCGCGGATCGCCTGGGTGCTCGGCAGTGCCGCGTACGCGACGACGCTGGTGCACGTCGGTGCCCTGCAGCAGATCCTCTACCTCACGGCGAAGGCGATGGGCCTGGCCGCGCACGCCGTGCCGGTCGACGCCGGTGACCGGGTGGACCGCTCGCTGAAGCTGGAGTGGCCGTCCGAGGTGAGTGTCGGCGAATGCGTCCTGGACTTCGCGCCGTTGCGCTGACAGGCGGCCCGCCCGGGACGCCCTTCCTGTTACCTTGGAGTGGCTGGCCGCGTGGAGGGCCCGGCGGGGGAGGGGCTGTGGTTCAGCCTGTGCGTACGGGATTCCGGAAACCCGAAGACGGATCCGTGTCCCCCTGGGGGGACGAACGGGCCGGGTTACGCACGTTCGTGTACGGCGCGCAGGCGGTGGCCGCGACCGGTGTGGCGCTGCTGGCGTTCCTGTCCGTGCTGACCAGCCCGGAGTCCTGGGCCGTCTGCTTGGAGGCGCTGGCCTGCGCCGCGGCGCTCGTGGGCGTTCACCTGGCCCGGTTCGCGAACGGCCGCGTCCGGTGCGAGGCACCGGCTCTCGTCGTCCAGGCCCTGCTGGGATTCCTGCCGATGCTGCAGCTCGGCGCGTTGTGGAGCACGGCGGCCGGATTCTTCGCCGGCGGGCTGCTGCTGGTTTACCCGCCGGTCAGGGCGGTGCCCGCGGCGCTGCTGGCCTGTGCGGCGGCGGGGATCGTCTCGGCGTGGCCGGGCCCGTCGGTGCACGCGGGCCTGGCGGGCACGGTGACCGCCGGCGTCGCCGCGCTGACGCTGTTCGGGCTCGGCACGGCCGCACGGCTGGTGGCCGTGCGGGAGGCGGAGGTGTACGAGCTGAAGCGCCGCGTGGTCGCCAAGGAGCACGAGCGGTTCGCCCGGGATCTGCACGATCTGCTCGGGTTGAGCCTTTCGGCGATCACCCTCAAGGGGGAACTTGTGGACCGGTTGGTGACCAGCAGACCCGCCCAGGCGAGGGAGGAGCTGGCGGAGCTGCTGGTGATGTCGCGGCGCGCACTGGCCGACGTCCGCACGATCTCCGCGGGCTATCGGGAGCTGTCCCTCGACGAGGAGTGCCGGGCGGCGGCAACCGTGCTGAGCGCGGCCGGGATCCGCGTGACCGTCGCCCGCTCCGGCCTCGGCGGCCTGTCCCCGCAGTTGGCCACCGCACTGGCGACGATGCTGCGCGAAGGGGTGACGAACGTGGTGCGCCACAGCACGGCCCACTTTTGCGCGTTTTCGGTGAGCACCGAGGACGGAACGGCGTGGCTGGAGATCGTCAACGACGGCGCGACGGGAGCGGTCGGCGGCGCGGACTCCGGGGCGGGACTGCGCAACCTCCGCGACCGGGTCGATGCCTTGGGCGGCACGCTGGCGACGGAAACGACCGTCGACGGGACCTACCGGCTGGTGGTGGCGATCCCGGTGCGTTCGCCGGAGAAGGGCCAGTGCCGAACCCACCGGGGTGGGTGGGCCCGGCGGTGGGTGTCGACGGCGATTTCCGGTCAACCGCAAGACCCGTAAATGCTTCCGCCGTCCGCCGCCGGTCGACGGGTCAGAGCCACTCGGCCTCCGTGGCAATGCGGATCGCGTGCACCCGGTTGCGGGCGTTGAGCTTCGTCACCACCGCGGCCAGGTAGTTGCGGACCGTGCCGGCCGAGAGAAACAGCTCGGCGGCGATGTCGGAGACCGTGCGGCCCTTCGCCGCCAGTGCCAGGATCTCGATCTCGCGTGGGGTCAGCGGGCAGTCGTCGGTCTCCCAGGCCGCCAGGGCCAGCTCACTGTCGATGACGCGGCGGCCGATCGCGACCGAGCGCACCGCGTTCGCGAGCTTGTCCGACGGCGCGTCCTTGAGCAGGAAGCCGTTCACCTTGGCGTCCAGGGCCCGGCGCACCGTGCCCGGCCTGCCGAGGCTGGTCAGGATGAGCGTGTGGCAGCCGGGCAGGCTTTCGTGGATCTCGATCGCCGCGGAGAGGCCGTCCTTGCCCGGCAGGTCGATGTCGATCACCGCGACGTCGGGTCGGGCCGCCTTCGCGGCGGGGAGGATCTGGTCGCCCGAGGACACTTCGGCCACCACTTCGATGTCGGACTCGAGGTTGAGAAGGGCGACCAGAGCGCCGCGGACCATGTGCATGTCCTCGGCCAGCAACACCTTGATCACGACGGTACCTCGCACCCCAGGCCGGCAACTCCGAACCGCAATCGTACGCCATTGCCGTGCAGGCCTGGTTTTTTCGGCGAAGCAGGCGTGGTCACGGTGGGTGGTGATAACGCGGATAACCCGCTCCGCCCCACTCCGCCGATGACGGCCCGCCCGCCGCCCGCCGCCCGCCGAATAACGGACGGCGGATTCGCGTGCCGGAATGGCCCGCCCGGTCAGCTCGCCAGCGGGCGGGCGAGCGCGGCCTGCCGCAGGTCCGGCAGGGCGAGCAGCACGGGCGGGTCGAAGCCGTGCCGGGGGCGGAGGCGGACGTCGGCCAGGCTCGCGGCGACGCCGCGCTGGATGGTCACCGGACCGGCCA
This sequence comes from Amycolatopsis sp. DG1A-15b, assembly GCF_030285645.1. GTDB lineage: Bacteria > Actinomycetota > Actinomycetes > Mycobacteriales > Pseudonocardiaceae > Amycolatopsis. Next base: position 5,503,615 of record NZ_CP127296.1, on the reverse strand, counting down.
GTCCGGCGAACGGCCGCGGCGGGGAGCCGTCCGGCGCCGTGGTGCCGTAGGCGTGCGCCAGCACGTACCAGGAGCCCAGCGGGACGTCGGCCAGCGCATACGGCCCCGGACCGGGCAGGATCGCGTGCCTGGCCGGGGCACCCTCAGCGATCTTGGCCGGGAAGAGCCCGACGAATACCGGCCCGGTCTCGGCGGTGACGGCCACCCGCAGCTGGCCTCGCACCGTCGCCCCCGGCCCCGGCTGGCCCTGGCGGTCGGCGATCCGCGGCGCCGCGCCGCGCAGCCGACGGTAGCCCGACGGCGGGACGCCGACGCTGCCGCTGAACCGCGCGCTGAACGTGCCGACGCTGTTGTACCCGACCTGGTGGCTGATGTCGGCCACCGAGATCTCGGTGGCCGTGAGCAGGCGTTTCGCCTCCGCCAGCCGCAGGGCCGACAGGAACCGGCCCGGCGAGAGCCCGGTGACCCGCAGGAACACCCGGGTGAAGTGGAACTTGCTGAACATGGCCGCGCGGGCGAGGTCGTCGATCGTGAGCCGTTCGCCCAGGTTGTCTCGCATGGTCACGATGGCGCGTGCCACGGCTTGCCGGACGATCTCATCCATGGTGGGCCGTCCCCTCGGTTGACGGTGCCGCTGCCGGGGCTTCCGGCGAAGGCACCCAGGGCGGAGGAAATGATTTCGACTAAAACTGTAGGTCCGCGGGCGTCTACTTCTTAAGTGCTCTGTGCACCGGTGTGCATGGATTTCTCCGGTGATCGACATGCGTTTTGCACATGGGGCGTTTGGCGACGCTCGAGCCGGGGAATCGCCATCATGACGAATGTGCGCAGCGGGCCACCGCCATAGCGCAGGGTGTCCTCTTGCGCGCGGAACGTGACGAAATCCCCTCGGTTCGATGCTTTCCGTCGGCTTGTTAGTCCATTCGGACTCGGGCTCGAAACCGCACGGACCATGTGTAAACCACATTGCCCTGATGACGCGGGCACTGGCTGTTTCCGGGTTGCTGGGCGACCATTTGTGCCACGGGAAAGATTCATTTCGCCACTGGGGAGCATCAATGTCTGCACAGGTTTCTTCTGACGTCCGCAGCCTTTTCTCCGAACTTGGCATCCCGAGCGACGGCGCCGAGGTTCTGGTCATCGAGCGGTTCGGGCAGTGGCGTGACTCGGCCGGTGCCGCCGTCCGGGGCTCCGTCTCCAGCTGCTTCAGCTGTCTCGCCGAATCCGAGGAGTGGGCGGACGCAGCTTGAGCCCGTTCGCCAGCTACGACTCGACTTCGTGAGTCGATCACGGCCTGGCGTCGAAGCCCGTGCGAACGGCTTGTGGACGGGGAGCGGACGATCATGCTCCCCGGTCGCGAGCCGCGGTCTACGAGGCGTGACGGGCGGTAGCCGTCCGGTCGCCGGTCGAGGTTTACCTTTGCTTTTCTTGTGAACGCCATTCGGCGGCTACCGAGCAAATGCAGCCCGAATGGTGCAACCGAGCCGACGGGAAAAATGTAAGAATCGGCTTCTGGGGAATCATGAGTGTGCGGAGGCACCTGTGATCAGAGTGCTGGTTGCCGAGGACATGCACATCGTGCGAGGAGCACTGGTGGCGTTGCTCGGACTGGAACCCGACATCGAAGTGGTCGCGGACGTTGCCTCCGGCTCGGAGGTCCTGCCGGCGGCCAGGGCCAAGCGGGCACAGGTGGCCGTCATCGACATCGACCTGCCGGGAAAGGACGGCCTGACCGTGGCCGGTGAGCTGCACGACCAGCTGCCGGGTTGCCGGACGCTGATCCTCACCAGTCTGGGCAGGCCGGGGACGCTGCGGCGCGCCCTGGACGCCAAGGTGGGCGGCTTCCTGCTCAAGGACGCGCCGCCCGACAAGCTCGCGAACGCCGTGCGCGGGGTGCTCGCAGGCCGTCGCATGGTCGACGGTGACCTGGCGCTGGCCGCCTGGGACTCGGTCGACTGCCCGCTGACCGGACGTGAGCTGGACGTGCTGCGCATGACGGCGAAGGGGTACGGGACGGTGGAGGTCGCCGCGCGGCTGTACCTGTCCGCGGGCACGGTCCGGAACTACCTCACGACCGTGGTCGCCAAGCTGAACGGCCGCAATCGGGTGGACGCCATCCGCATCGCAGAGCAGTCCGGCTGGTTGTGACGGGCGGAGGGGCGCCGGCCACCGGAATCAGACCGGCACCGCCGCGCGCAGCCGGAACCGGCCGTCCGGTTCCACCCCCGCGGTCAGCTCGCCACCGAGGTCGGCGACCCGCTGCGAAAGGTTTCCGATGCCGCTGCCCGGCGAGGTGTCGCGGGGCACCGCGCGGTGCGGCTCCGGCCGGGCCGCGCGCTCTTCCTCCGGCGTCCCGGCCGGCGGCGACTTGACGCCGTCGTTCACGATGTCGAGGCTGACCCCCTCGTCGGTGCGGCGCAGCGCGATCTCGCAGCTTTCGACCCGGCTGTGCCGGAGCACGTTCGTGACCCCCTCGCGCAACACGACGGCCAGCACCGTGCGCACCGGCACCGGCAGCTCGTCGTCGAGCATCTCCATGCGCACGCGGACGTCGGCCGCGGCCAGCACGGACCGGGCGGTCTGGGACTCGCTGTCCAGCGACAGCTCGCGGTAGCCACTGGCCACCGAGCGCACGTCGGACAGCGCCTGCCGGGTCAGGCCCATTACCTCGCGCAGCTCTTCCGCGGCTCTGGCCTGGTTGAGGGGTAGGACCCGGGCGGTCAGCTCGCTCTTGAGCGCGATCGCGGACAGGCTCATCCCGAGCAGGTCGTGCAGGTCACGGGCGAAGCGCAGGCGCTCTTCGGCGACCGCCGTCTCGGCCAGCCGACGGCGGGTGCTGTCCAGCTCCGCGACCAGCCGGACCAGCCAGAGCAGGCTGAACACGGTCAGGCTGCTCATTACCGTCGCGGCGGTGAAGAAGATCGCGTAGAACAGGCCGAGGGTGCCCACGCCCTGTGCCCAGGCGTAGAGGGCGACGTTCAGCACGAAGAAGGGCCAGCCCGCCGCGGGGGGCATGACCAGCAGCGCGCTGCCGATCAGCAGGCTCGGCAGGCTGACCCAGTGTTGCTGCAGGGGCAGCAGCGGCAGGTAGATCAAGCACGCCTGGACGAAGAGCATGCCGTAGCTCTGCGCCGAGCGCAGCCGCATCGTGGGCCGGTCGAAGTAGGAGAACTGCAGGACCAGCAAGCCCAGTATCGACCCGGTGACCAGCGCGATCTCCCAGGCCTCCGTGGTGATCAGGAGCAAGTGGAGGATCACGCCGAGGCTCATCACGACGAACACCACGGGCAGCAGCCTGCCGATCCACTTCGACTCCGCCAGCGACTGCCGTCCGACGTCGTCGACCGTGGTCTCCGGTGCCGTCATCGCCGGCAGCTCGACGTGCAGCCGGAACCGGCCGTCCGCGGCGGTGCCGATGCTCACCTGGCCGCCGAGCGCCCTGACCTCGTCGGGCAGCCGGGTCAGCAGCTTCCCGGACTCCGGCGGCAGGTCGTCCGCCGTCATGCCGTCGTTGACGATGTCGAGGGAAACCGTGCCGTCCTGCTGGCGGACGTCGATCTCGCAGTGTTCGACGTCGCTGTACCGGAGGACGTTCGTGACACCTTCGCGCAGCACCTTGGCGAGCAGCGTTCGGGCCTGGACTGGGAGGTCGGCCTGGTCGAGGTGGACCTTGACGGCGACGTCCGAGGCGGACAGCAGCGACTCGGCGGTCCGCGACTCCCGTTCCAGGGAAAGCTCGCGGTACCCGTGGGAAACCGCGCGCACGTCGGAGAGCGTGCGCTGCGCGGCGGCGGTGATCTCGGCCAACTCGGCCTTGGCGCGGTCGACCGACTTCTGCATGAGACGGGACGCGAGTTCACCCTTGAGGGCGATCGCGGACAGGCTGATGCCAAGCAGGTCGTGCAGGTCGCGGGCGAAGGCGAGCCGTTGCTCGGCGACCGCGTGCCTGGCCAGCTCGGTCCGTGCCCGGTGCAGCTCGTTGACCATCCGGACCAGGCGGGCGAGCACGAAGAAGACCAGACCGTAGAACACCGTCCCGAGGGTCGAGTAAACGCCGCCCAGGAAGGAGGTTTCGTACCGGGTGAAGAGCCAGGCGACGCTGACGGTGACGAGCCCGAACAGTGGCCAGGCCAGCCGGGGACGCAGCGTCAGCAGGCCGCCTGCGGCGACGAAGGCGGGCATGGACAGCCACGACGAGCCGAAGGTCAGGATGGGGAGGTAGGCCAGCAGCGCCTGCACGCCCAGCAGCACCCGGCTCGTCGTCGAGCGCAGGTCGGCGGTGGGCCGGCTGAAGTGGAACAGCTGGATCGACAGGATGGCGAGGACGGCGGCGATCCCGTAGGCGCCGGTGACGAGGCCGACCGGCGCCGCCAGGATCGCGCTGTACCCGCCGGTCACGGAGAACCCCACGACGACCACGGTGGTGACGGCGGCGGCCAGCCGGGAGGCCAGCCGCGGGCGCCGGTCGATCCCGGTGGTCCCTCGGGGTTCCGCGGTCGCGGACAGCGTGGTGGCAGGCTCGAGCGCGGCAACCGGAGACATCAGTGCCGACCCCCCTGGTGTCTCGACGGTCACCGGACGCCCCAGGTGGCCCGGCCAGCGTGTGTGCGTGACGATCCTAACTCACGCGAGGCACGTTGCCGTGGGCCGAAAGTGCGTGCGACCTGGGGCGTGGCCGGGCGGAACCGGCGGCAGGAACGGCAAGGACGGCGGAATCAGCAGCGGTCCGCGCCGTTGCGGTCCGGCACCCCGAGCAGGCTCAGGAAGTCCAGCCGGGTCAACGCGACCGACCCGGTGTGCACGACGGAACCGTGGTCACGGTGGAAGAAACTGAGCCCGGCCTCGTCGACTTCCCACGAATCGCCGCCCACCGTGCCGGGAAGCCGCCGGGACGCCGGGAAGTCCGCGGCGAACGCGCTGCTCGCGGCCGAGTACACGGGCAGGTCCGGCCCGAGATGCTTGCGGTACCGCTTCGAGCTTGACGTAGGGCACGCGGGAGACCAGCACCAGGCGCAGGTCCGGTGCGCCCAACGCGGCGGCGACGTCCGCGGTCGTCACGATGTCGGCGAGTCCGCTGTGGTCGGGCATGGTGTGGTGCACCGCAAGCCGTGGCCTGCCGTCGAAGAGCTCGGCGAGCGAAACGCGCCCGCCCGGGCCGTCGAACAGGTACGCCGCCCCGGCGACGACGCGGGCGCGGTGCAGCTGTGGCACGGTCAGTTCCGTCATGACTCGTCCTCCTGGCTTGGTCCCTCCGCGGATTGTGGGCCGGATGCCGGACGAGGCCCAGGTTCCGGGCCCGGAACCGCACGGCAGGAGACGCGGCCCGCCCACCGGCGTGCCGCCCGGCGGCGCGGACCCTAGGCTCTGCGGTCATGGCACGCTATTTCGACCTGCATCCGGACAATCCTCAGAAGCGGGCGCTCGGCCAGGTCGTCGAAATCCTCCGGAACGACGGGCTGATCGCCTACCCGACCGACTCGTGCTTCGCGCTCGGGTGCCGTCCGGGCAACCGGGACGGGCTGGACCGGATCCGTGCGATCCGCAAGCTCGACCACCGGCACCACTTCACCCTGGTGTGCCAGGACTTCGCCCAGCTGGGGCAGTTCGTCCACATCGACAACGCGGTGTTCCGCGCGATCAAGGCGGCGACCCCGGGCAGCTACACCTTCATCCTGCCGGCGACCAAGGAAGTGCCGCGGCGGTTGATGCACGAGAAGAAGAAGACGGTCGGCGTGCGCATTCCGGACCACCGCGTCACCCAGGCGCTGCTGGCCGAGCTGGGCGAGCCGCTGCTGTCGAGCACGCTGCTGCTGCCCGGGTCGGGCGAGCCGATGACCCAGGGCTGGGAGATCAAGGAAGAACTGGACCACCAGCTGGAAGCGGTGCTCGACTCCGGCGACTGCGGAGTCGAGCCGACGACCGTCATCGACTTCTCTTCCGGCGAGGCCGAGGTGCTGCGCGTCGGCGCGGGCGACCCTGCGCCGTTCGAGTGACGCTCAGCGCTCCAGCAGCTCCAGCCACCGGGCGGTGCGCCGGCCGGCGAAGTCCAGTGCGAGGTCTTCGGCGAAGCGGCGGCCGGTCACCAGGAGGCAGAAGTCCTCGGCCGGCCCGGTGATGCGATCGGTGGCGTCCTCCGGCCCGAAGTCCCACCGCGTCCCCGAGGGGGCGACCAGCTCGAACCGGAACGGCGCGGCCGGCGGCTGCTCCTGCTGCCGCAGGTAGGCGCGGTCCCGGGTGCGGACGCCGTAGTAGGCGACGTGCCCGATCGTGTCGTCGCGCCGGGGGCGGACGCCGAACGTGTCGGCGATGTCCTGCCCGGCGGCGAAGATCTCGGTCAGCACCGCGGCGGCGAGCACGGACGGGCGAAGCGGGCCGTCGCTCCACGGCAGCTGCGGCTCCGGCGGGGCCGCGGCGAGCAGGGCGTTGGCCTTCCGCTGCTCGATCAGCCACATCAGGATCGCCTCGTCGAGCGAGTCGTAGGAGATCTGCGGGGTCACGCCGAACACGTCCGGGTTCTCGACGCTGAGCCGGACCAGCCGCGCGGTCGACGTCAGCCGGGCGAAGTGCCCGGTGAGGTCGGAGCCGCGGCCGTGCCGCTCGGCCAGCTCGGCCAGCGCCTCGGTCTGGGCCTGCAAGTCCGTGAACACGTCGGCCATCGGTGTCGACCTCCTGGTCCGGGTAGCCGGGACTGCCCGGGTCCAGGCTGGCAGGCGCGCCCGTGCCCGCTCCACTCCGCGGTTGCGGCCGACGTTATGTTGGTGCCGCGCGCTCGGCGAGGGCGGCCGAAGGGAGACCGGACGTGAAGTACCTGCTGGCGATGTACCTGAACCCCGACGTGATGGCGAAGCTGTCGGAGCAGGACATGGACGCGATCATGACCGGGCACCAGGAGTTCATCCGGACGATCCGGGAGTCCGGCGAGATGATCAGCACGCAGGCGCTGGGCGCGGTCGCCGACAGCAGCGTCGTGCGGGTGCGCGGCGGCCTGCCGGCGGTCACCGACGGGCCGTTCCTGGAGTCGAAGGAGTTCCTCGCCGGCTACTACCTCGTCGAGTGCGCGAGCAAGGAGCGCGCGGTCGAGCTCGCCGCGATGATCCCGGACGCCGCCGTCGAAGGTCTCGGCATCGAGGTGCGCGAGGTCGTCTTCTTCGCCGACGCCGAAACCGAAGTCCCCATGGCGTGACCGGAGTCGCCGAGGTCCTGCGCCCGCTCGTGCCGCAGGTGCTGGGCGCGCTGGTGCGCCGGTACGGCCAGTTCGACGCGTGCGAGGACGCGGTCGCCGACGCCCTGCTCGCGGCGAGCGAGCAGTGGCCCGCCGAGGGCGTCCCGGACAACCCGCGCGGCTGGCTGATCACGGTCGCCACCCGGCGGCTCACCGACCACTGGCGCAGCGAAAGCGCGCGACGGCGGCGGGAGGAGTCGGTCGCCCTGCGGGAGCCGCCGCCGGTCGTCCCCGGGCCAGGCCAGGACCAGGCCCCGGACTCCGACGACACGCTGTCGCTGCTGTTCCTGTGCTGCCACCCCGCCGTCTCGCCGCCTTCGCAGGTCGCGCTGACGCTGCGCGCGGTCGGCGGCCTGACCACGGCGCAGATCGCGAGCGCCTTCCTGGTGCCCGAGGCGACCATGACGCGGCGCATCACCCGCGCGAAGGAGAGCATCGCCGCCGCCGGCTCGACCTTCAGCGAGCCCTCGGCGGCGGACTTCCCGGAGCGGCTGCGCGTGGTGCTGCAGGTGCTCTACCTGATCTTCAACGAGGGGTACACCGCCACTTCCGGCCAGCACCTCCAGCGCCTGGAGCTGACCGCGGAAGCCATCCGGCTGGCGCGCGCCGTGCACGCGCTCCTGCCCGGGGACGGCGAGGTCGCCGGGTTGCTCGCCCTGATGCTGCTGACCGAGGCCCGCCGTGACGCGCGGATCGGCGACCGCGGCGAACTCGTCCCCCTGCCGGAGCAGGACCGCGGCCGCTGGGACGCCGCGCTGATCGACGAGGGAGAGGCGCTGATCGACGCGGTGCTCGGCCGCACCGCGCTCGGGCCGTACCAGGTGCAGGCCGCGATCGCCGCGCTGCACGACCGCGCGCCGAGCGCCGAGGCCACCGACTGGCCGCAGATCGTCGAGCTGTACGAGCTGCTCCGGACGTTCATGCCGGGGCCGGTGGTCACGCTGAACCAGGCGGTCGCCGTCGCCCAGGTCGCCGGCCCCGACCAGGGGCTGGCCCTGCTGGACACGGTCGACGCCGGCCTCGACCTCGGCCGCCGGGCGGACGCGGTCCGGGCGCACCTGCTGGAGCTGCGCGGTGACCGGGCCGCGGCCCGGGACCACTACCTCCGCGCGGCGGAGCGGACGCCGAGCCTGCCCGAACGCCGCTACCTCATGGACCGGGCCGGGCGGCTCGTCCCCGAGGAGGACGGCGCCCGGCCCTGATCCGGCGGGGCCGGCGCGATCAGCGCACCACGATGCCCGCCGGCGGCTCCGGCGCCGCGGGAACGTGGAACAGCTGCGCGAACAGCTGGAGGTCGGCGACCTCGCCCTCGATCGCCAGCCGGCCGCCGCGCACGGCGTCGGCGGCCGTGACCGTGCCGCTCATCAGGTCCAGCAGCGCGGCGGCGTGGTCGGCCTTGATGATCAGGTCCGCACCCGACAGGCGGCCTTCGCCGACCTTGGCCACGCCGTCCTCGACCAGCGCGTGGACGATCATCTGGTCGCCGTAGCGGATCTCGTAGGTCACCTGGACGCCTTCGGCCACCTCGGGCCGGAAAGTGGTGTACAGCGAGAGAATCGCCGAGTCCAGGGTCAGGATGTCGCCGGGCTTCGGTTGGTGCAGGGACCGCGCGCCCCACAGGCCGAGGTCGAGCAGGACCTGGTCGAGTTCGCTGCCGTACTGGGTCAGCTCGTAGACGACGCCGGCGTTCAGTTCCCCGCGCACGCGGCGGCGGACCACGCCGGCCGCCTCGAGCTCGTTGAGCCGCGCGGAAAGGATGCTCGACGGGATCTTCGGCAGCCCGGCCTGCAGTTCGTCGTAGCGCTTGGGCCCGAGCACGAGGTCACGCACGACGAGCAGCGACCAGCGCTCCCCGACGATCTCGAGCGCGCGGGCGAGCCCGCAGAACTGGCCGTAGGCGCGGGTGTGGGTCGTGGGCATGAGCGGTCCTCTTCCTTCGTGCGGTGGAACAGTCGGATCAGCGGTGGTCGCCTTCGGAAATCAGGTCGCGGTGCAGCAGCTGCAGCTCGTCGCAGGGTTCGACGCCGAGCTCACCGGCGAGCCGGGAGCGCAGGCCGCGGTACACCGTCATCGCGTCGGAGCGCCGGCCGCTGCGGCCGAGCGCGCGCATCAGCTGGCCGTGCAGGGCTTCGTCGAGCGGGCTGTGCGTCGCGAGGCCGCGCAGTTCGCCGATCAGTTCGCGGTGGTGGCCACCGGCGATCTCGGCTTCGATGCGCAGGTGCAGAATGTTCCGCCGCTGCTCGACCAGCTCGGTGCAGTAGGCCGAAAGGACCGGGCCGCAGTGCAGGTTGGCCAGCGGCGAGCCGGACCACAGGTCGAGGGCGCTGCGGTAGCTGCCGGCCGCGCCGGCGTGGTCACCGGCCGCGCGCCGGCTGTTGCCGAGGTGCTGGAACCCCGCGAAGTCGTGCACGTCCACCTGGGCGGGCTCGATGTGCAGGGCGTACCCGGACTGGCGCGTGGTCAGCATCTTGTCCGCGTCTTCGGCGAGATGCTGATCGGTGATGCACCGCCGGAGGTGGTAGACGTAGGTGTGCAGCGTCGTGCGGACGGTGCGCGGCGGGTTGTCCGACCACAGCTCCTGGATCAGCGTGTCGATGTGCACCATCCGGCCGGGCCGCGTCACCAGCACCGCGAGCAGCTGTAGGACCTTCGGCGTCTTGGGTGCGTGATCGACGCCGTCGCGCAGGACCTCCAGCGGGCCGAGAACGTTGAACCGCACGTCGTCTTCGCCGGTGCCGCGCGATCCGTCCCCTCGTCGTTCGTCGGAGTACATGGCAGGCCTCCTGCATCTCAAGGTTCCTCGCGATCCCCAGTTCACGCCTCGCGGGTCGGTGGAAGGCCGAACTCCGGGCTCCTATCCGAATGTGACAGACGCGGCCGGGCACAGCCAGTGACCCGCCCACCGGACTGGCGGGAGCTTTTCCTTGGGGAACCAGGTGTTCCGCACGTCCTCCGGGTGCGAAGCGCACCCCGGTGCCCACGGCGGACCAGCGCCGCGCCGCCGGGACGGTTCCCCGCAAAGGCCCAGAGCTGAACACGGAAGGACCAACGGACCCCTTCGTGTGATGCGGTGCGCACGGCCGGCGATGTGCGTTCCGCATCCCGGGTCCGGGTGTTCCGCCCGGATCAGACGGGTCCGGCGTCCGTGGCCCGGGAATTCCGGCGAAATCCCTCCAGGGCTCGTCGATCGTCCCGCAACCCGATTCGTCTTCGCTGGCGCGAGGAGAACCAAACGACGGGGAATTCGAGATTGGACTGATTGATGTTGCGTTCGATTGCGGCTGTCGGCCACGACAGCGGGTTCGACGAGCCGGGGCGGCGTCCACCGGCCTGGGACCGTACCGAACCGGTGATCCGCCCGGCCGTGCTCACGGCGATCAAGCTCATCCAGGATCGGTACTTCGAGCCGCTCACGCTCGCCGAGCTGGCGTCCGAGGTGTTCATCAGCAGATTCCACTTCTCCCGGATGTTCGCCGAAACCACCGGGGTCACCCCGGGGCGGTTCCTGACCGCGGTCCGGCTCTTCGAAGCGAAGCGGTTGCTCCTGACGACCTCGCTCAACGTGTCCGACATCGTCTGCAGCGTCGGCTACAGCAGCATCGGCACCTTCACCAGCCGGTTCTCCCGCGCGGTCGGGATGACGCCGACGCAGTACCGCGAACCACAGGTGGCCGAGCTGCTCGTGGCGATCTCCCCGCACTACCAACGGGTTCCGCCGCTGACCGCGCTGCGGGCCGCCGGCCGCAGCTGCGCTTCCCTGCGCGCCGGTACCGGAACGCTTTCGATGCAGCTCGACCTGCCGGCCGGCCTGCCCGCCGCCGACGTGCTCGTCGGCCTCTTCGCCGATCCCGTGCCGCAGTGCGGTCCGGTCGCGTTCAGCGGTGCGGCCGCGATGACCTCCGGCGAGCTCCGCCTGACCGGGGTCCCGGCCGGCAACTGGACCGCGATCGCCGTCGCCCGGCACCGGATGGCCGGCACCACCGGTTCGTGGTTCTCCATCGGGTACTCGACCGCCCAGGTCGGCGCCCATGGACTGTCCACCGGCCGGGTCGAGCTGCGTCCGCCGGCCCCGACCGACGCGCCGATCGCGATCACCCTGGCTTCGCGCCAGTCCCCGTTCAGCCAGCGGATGCTGGCGACGCAGCGCCCCGCCCTGCGCGCCGTGGCCTGAGAACCCTCCTACCGAAGGATTCCCCTCATGTCCTCTTTCATCGGCGTCCTGCGGAAGCAGTTGCTCGCGCCGTCGTTCGCGTCGGTCGGGTTCGCCGGCCGGAAGTTCCCCGTCACCCACACCGACGCCACGGCCCGGCTGGAGGCGGTGCCGCAGGCGGTGGTGTGCGGGTTCGAATGGGCGATCGAAGGCGCTTCCCAGTGGGAAATCGAGCGGCGGCTCGCGCTCATCGAGCCCGAGCAACGCGGCTTCGCCTACGAAGGCGCCACGATGGGCTACACCATCCTCGACGCCATGCCCGGCGGCGGCCGCGACCGCACCCGCGAACTGCTGGAAGGGCCGGGCCGTCCGCACATCTTCCTGACCTACATCGGGATCGGCTTCGCGATGGCGCGGCTGCCGCGTCCACTGTGGAAGAACATCCTGCCCGAGCTGACCGGGGTGGCCTACCACCCGGTGATGAGCTGGCTGGCCGTCGACGGCTACGGCTTCGACCGCGCCTACTTCGACACCCAGCGCTGGGTGGACGAGCAGGCCGCGCCGGAACCCTACCCGTGGGCGGGGCGGCCGGAGTACTTCGCGCGGGCGTTCGACCAGGGCGTCGGGCGGGCGCTGTGGTTCATCAACGGCGGCGTGCCGTCGGCCGTGGCCGAGGCCGTCGGCCGGTTCGCCGAGCCGCGGCGGGCGGACCTCTGGAGCGGCGTCGGGCTGGCGGCGACCTTCGCCGGCGGCACCGACCAAGCCGGGTACGGGCAGCTGCGCCGGGCGGCGGGCGAGTACTTCGCCGAACTGGCGCTCGGGGTCGTGTTCGCCGTCAAGGCGCGGACTTATTCGGGTCACGTGCCGGCGCACACGCACCTGGCCGCCGGCGTGCTCGTCAACCTGTCGGTGCAGGGCGCGCAGACCATCGCGGACCGCACCGAGGCCGCCGACGGCGACGACGGTCCCGAGCCGCCCTACGAGCTGTGGCGCGAACGGATCCGGCGGGAATTTCGCGACGCGCTGGGCCGGCTGGCCGGCTGATCATCCCGGCGCACGTCCGGAGTAGAGCGCTGACCAGCGGATCTGTGACCGTAGAACGAAGAAATGAACCGTCCTATCCGACCCTAAGGGGGAGAGTGCGTTGGGCAATGGTTGGCGCACGCTGAGACGTCGCATCCTCACACCGAACGTCTCGGAAACCTTGCTGGAGAAGCGGGGCTTCCACCGGAAGAGCCCAGCCGCTCAGGAACGGCTCGAAACGGTCGGGGAGAAGTTCCTCCTCGGCTACGCGCATGCCGTCGAAGCGAAGTCGGTCGAGCAGGCCGAAGAATGGCTCGAGCGCATTCCGGCGCAGTTCCGCGGCTTCGCCTACGAAGGGGCCGGAATGGGGTACGGCGTCCTCGACGGGCTGCCGTTCGGCAAGAGCACGAACATCGCCGAGTTCCTGGCCGGCCCCGGCGAGAAGCACGACTACATCATCTACGTCGGGGTCGGCTGGGCCATGTGCCGGCTCCCGCGGTTCGCGTGGCCGAAGGCGTCGGCCTTCGACCCGCTGCTGCGCTGGCTGGTGCTCGACGGGTACGGCTTCCACCAGGCGTACTTCAAGACCGACTCCTACATCCGGAACCAGTACCAGGAGCGCGGCTTCTCCTGGCCCGACCGGCGCTACGACGGCTACGCGCTGCGGGCCATCGACCAGGGCATCGGCCGGGCGCTGTGGTTCATCTGCGGTACCGACGTCGCGCTGGTGGCCAAGACGATCGAGGAGTTCCCCGAATCGCGCCACGGCGACCTGTACGCCGGGGTGGGGCTGGCCTCGACCTACGCCTGCGGCGTCACCGCCGACGAGCTGGCGGAACTGGTCGACCGGGCCGGGATCCACCACGGGCAGCTGGCACAGGGGAGCGCCTTCGCCGCCGAGTGCCGGGTGCGCTCGGGCCTGATGATCCCGGAAACCGAGATGGCGGCCCGGGCGATCTGCGGCGTGTCCGCCGAACGCGCCGCGGCCATCACCCAAGAGGTCCGGCCGGCCGTGGTCGTCGACGGCGACGACGTCCCGGCCTTCGAAACCTGGCGGCAGCGGATCGCCGAAGAAGTGCTGACCCACGGAGGGAAGAACAAATGACCGCGACCTTCGGCTGGCTGCGCAGGCAGCTGGCGGGCATCGTGGCGCTGGCGCTGATCCTCGGCCTGTTCCTGGTCGCGCGGTTGCCCAGTGTCTCGGCCGCCGAACAGGACCAGATGGCGGAGAAGTTCCACTTCACCCCGATGACGATCGCGCTGCCCGCGGCGGCGAAGTCGCAGTCGATCCGGACGGTGAACAAGGAGTACGAGAAGATCGCCGCCTGGATCTCCTCGGTCGGCGCCGCGATCGCCATCAACGACATCAGCGGCAGCGGCAAGCCCAACGACCTGTGCCTGGTCGACCCGCGCAGCGACCAGGTCGTCATCACGCCGACGCCGGACTCCGGCCCGCGCTACGCCCCCTTCGCGCTCGACCCGGCGCCGGCGCTGCCGACGTGGGACTACATGGCGCCGATGGGCTGCGTCCCCGGTGACTACAACGAGGACGGCCGCACCGACATCCTGGCCTACTACTGGGGCCGCACCCCGGTGCTGTTCCTGCAGAAGGCCACCGCCACCAAGTTCGACGCCTCGGCGTTCCAGCCGACCGAGCTGGTGCCGGGCGACAACCGCGGCCCGGACGGCAAGTACACCGGCCCGCTGTGGAACACCGACTCCGTCACCATCGGCGACTTCGACGGCGACGGCCACGTCGACGTCTTCGTCGGGAACTACTTCCCGGACAGCCGGGTGCTGGACCCGAACGCCGACGGCGGCATCACGCTGAACCAGTCGATGTCGCACGCGGTGAACTCGGGCGCCAAGTACATCTTCCGCTGGACCGGCGCCACCTCCGGCGCGCACCCGAGCACCCGGTTCGCCGACGCTTCCCAGGGCATCCCGGAAGACGCGCGCCTCGGCTGGACGCTGGCTTCCAGCGCCACCGACGTCGACGGCGACAACCTGCCCGAGCTCTACATCGCCAACGACTTCGGGCACGACCACTTCCTGTACAACAAGTCGACCCCGGGCCACATCGAGCTCGCCGAGGTCACCGGGGTCCGCGGGATCGCCGACCCGAAGTCGAAGGTGCTGGGCCACGACTCCTTCAAGGGGATGGGCGTCGACTTCGCCGACCTGAACCACGACGGTCTCTACGACCTGTTCGTCAGCAACATCGCGACGTCGTGGGGCATCGAAGAGTCGAACTTCCAGTTCATGAACGAGGCCAAGGACAACGCGGACCTGACCAGGCAGTTCAAGGACGGCGTCGCGCCGTTCCACGACGACAGCGCCGAGATGCGCACGGCGTGGTCCGGCTGGGGCTGGGACGTCAAGATCCAGGACTTCAACAACAGCGGTGACAACCAGATCGCGCAGGCGACCGGGTTCGTCAAGGGCCAGGTCAACCGCTGGCCGAACCTGCAGGAAATCGCCACCGCCCACGACGGCATGCTGTCGAACCCGATGTGGTGGCCGAACGCCCGCGCCGGTGACGACATCGGCGGTGACCAGACACTGCACTTCTACGTGAAGGGCCCGGACGGCCGGTACGCCGACCTCGCGTCGAAGCTCGGCCTGGCGGTGCCGGTGCCCACCCGCGGTATCGCCGTCGGCGACACCGACTCCGACGGCCTGCCCGAGTTCGCCGTGGCGCGGCAGTGGGAGCAGCCGATCTTCTACCACAACGACAGCCCGAACCCCGGCAAGTACCTGCAGCTGAAGCTGACCACCGACGCCCCGGTGGCGCCCGGCCCGCTGCCCGCGGCCGGCGTGCCGGCGATCGGCGCCCAGGTCACGGTGACCACCTCGGACGGCAAGAAGTACCTCGGCCGGGTCGACGGCAGCAGCGGGGAGGCCGGCCGGCGCAGCTTCGACGTCCAGATCGGCCTCGGGCACGACGTCACCGGCCCGCTCGACGTGCACCTGCAGTGGCGGGACCGGACCGGGCAGCTGCGGACGCAGGACCTGAAGCTGCAACCCGGCTGCCACATGTACCAGCTCGGCTCCACGGCGAAGGAAGCGATGTGACATGGCCACCCCGACCCTGACCAAAGTGGACAGCGCGCCACCGAAGCGGACCAACAAGGTCATCACCGCGCTGCGGCGGTTCGCGATCTCGATCACGATCTTCAACATCGTCGGCTACACCGTGCTCGGCTTCGAGCAGCCGTGGCTGTACCCGTTCGTCGCGCTGGCGACCGCGTACACCACGGAGATCGTCCTCGAGATCATCAACGCCCGGGTGACCCACCGCGACGTCCGGTTCCGGGGCGCCGGGTTCAAGGGACTGATGGAGTTCCTCCTGCCGGCGCACATCACCGGCCTCGCCCTCAACATGCTGACCTACGTCAACGACCAGATCCTGGTGATGATGTTCGGGGTCGCCGTCGCGGTCGGCACCAAGTGGATCCTGCAGGCGCCGGTGTACGGCCGGATGCGGCACTACATGAACCCGTCGAACTTCGGCATCACGATCATCCTGCTCGTGTTCCCGTGGGCCAGCATCGCCCCGCCGTACCACTTCACCGAGCAGATCCCCACCTGGGGCGGCTGGCTGATCGTCGGCATCATCCTCGTGTCGGGCACGGTGCTCAACGCGCTGCTGACCGGCCGGATGTGGCTGATCGCGGGCTGGCTGAGCTTCTTCGTCGTGCAGGCCTTCGTCCGTGGCTGGCTCTTCGACACGTCGATCACCGGCGCGCTGGCGATGGGCACCGGCGTCGCGTTCGTGCTCTACACCAACTACATGGTGACCGACCCGGGCACGTCGCCGTCGAAGCCGGCCTCGCAGTTCGCCTTCGGGTCCGGGGTGGCGCTCGCGTACGGCTTCTTCACCGCCGTGCACGTGGCCTACGGGCTGTTCCTGGCCACCGCGACCGTCTGCCTGATCCGCGGCATGTTCCTGTGGGGCCTGCACTTCTCGAACAAGGCGCGGATCAAGTTCGAGGCGGACCAGGCCGCGCAGAAGGCCAAGCTGGAGATCGCGCCGCCGGCGGAGACCGGCGACGAAAAGCCAGGGGCCATCGCGGCATGACCGGTTCCCAGCACCAAGCCCGGGCGGCGCGCACCGCGCCGCCCGGGCCGCCGCGCCGAGCCACCCTCCGGTTGCTGAAGCAGCTCTTCACCGACCGGCTCGCGCTCATGGGCGACAACGCCGATACCTACGGCGACGTCGTCCGCATCGCCATCGGACCGAAGGCGATGTACCTGGTGAACCACCCGGACCTCGCCAAGCACGTCCTCGCGGACAACGCCGCGAACTACCACAAGGGCATCGGCCTGCAGGAGGCCCGCCGGGCCCTCGGCGACGGCCTGCTCACCAGCGACGGGGAGACCTGGCGCCAGCAGCGCCGGACGATCCAGCCGGTGTTCCAGCCCAAGCGGATCTCGCGGCAGGCCGCCGTCGTCGCGTCCGAAGTGGACGCGCTGATCAAGCGGCTGGCCATGCACGACGGGCCGGTCGAGATCCTGCACGAGATGACCGGGCTGACCCTCGGCGTGCTCGGCAAGACGCTGCTCGACGCGGAACTCGGCGGCTACGAAACGCTCGGCCACTCGTTCGAGGCCGTGCAGGACCAGGCCATGTTCGAGGCGGTCACGCTGAGCGCGGTCCCGCAGTGGGTGCCGCTGAAGAAGCAGCGGGAGTTCCGCACCGCGCGCGACGACCTGCGCCGGATCGCCGACGAACTGGTCGACCAGCGGCTCGCGAACCCGGTCGAGCGCGGCGAGGACGTGCTGTCGCGGCTCATCGCGTCGGGGTCCGAGGACGGCGCGTCCCGCGAACGCATGCGCGACGAGCTGATCACCCTGCTGCTGGCCGGGCACGAGACGACGGCGAGCACGCTCGGCTGGGCGTTCCACCTGATCGACGAGCACCCGGAGGTGGGCGAGCGGCTGCACGCCGAAGCCGTCGACGTGCTCGGCGACCGGCTGCCCGGGCACGAGGACCTGCGGAAGCTGACCTTCACCTTCGCGGTGGTCGAGGAGGTCATGCGGCTCTACCCGCCGGTGTGGCTGCTGCCGCGGATCGCCCAGGCCGACGACGAGATCGGCGGGTACCACGTGCCGGCCGGGTCCGACGTCGTCGTCGTGCCCTACACGCTGCACCGGCACCCGGAGTTCTGGGCCGACCCGGAGCGCTTCGACCCGGGGCGGTTCACCGCCGCGGAACGGCCGCCGCGGTACGCCTACCTGCCCTTCGGGGCCGGACCGAGGTTCTGCATCGGCAACAGCCTCGGGGTGATGGAGGCGGTGTTCGTGCTGGCGATGGCCGCACGGGACCTGGAACTGCACAAGGTGCCGGGCAAGGTCGTCGAACCCGAGGCGATGCTCTCGCTGCGGGTGCGCGGCGGCCTGCCGATGATCGTGCACCCGCGGACGGCGGCCGCGCGCAAGGCCGCTTGATTCTACTGTGGACATTCCGACGAGGAGGTAGGCCGGTGCAACCCGAGGCCACCGAAGAAGAACGCGTCATGAACCTGACCCTCGAGGCCTACGCGGACACGATCTTGCCGGGGGAGAAACGGTTCCCGGAGGACCGCGCGATCGCCGGGGCCGCGCCCGGCCCCGGGGCCGTGGCCGCGGGTGCGCTCGACCTGCTGAACTTCGACGCGACCGGGGTCACCGCCGGCCTGCCGTACCTCGCGCAGTCGCTGAACGACCACGCGAAGTCCTACGCGGGCGAGGTCGAGCTGGAACTCGACCAGGACGTCCCGCCGTTCGTCGCCCTTCCCTACGCGCACCGCCGCGAGCTGGTCAACCGGCTGACCACGCCGGGGCACCCGGAGAAGGACGGCTGGGTCAGCCTCGCGCTGTTCTGCAACATGGCCTTCGACAGCGCCGCGCACCTGCACACCGCCGAGGCCATCCGCGACGGCCACCCCGGCCTGCTGGCGCTGGGGTACACGCCACCGGACGCGGACGGGTTCTGGCGGTTCCCGAAGTACGGCTACGGCCGCAAGCTGGCCGAGATCCACCCGGACACGACGCCCTCGGGGAGCCCCGCATGAGCGAGCTTGCGCGTGAATCATTCAACACGGCGTGCGCGCTCAGGCGCCCGACGAGCATCAGCGAGGTGACCGCATGAGCGCCATCGACCAGACCGACGTCGTCATCGTCGGCAGCGGATTCGGCGGGTCCATCCCCGCCTACCACCTCGCCGCGGGCGGGGCCAAGGTCACCGTGCTGGAGCGCGGGCCGTGGCTGGCGGCCGACGACTTCGAGCACGACTACCTGCTCGGCTCGTCCTACACGCGGGCGTTCGACTTCGTCGTCGGCGACGGGATGAGCGTGCTGGGCGGCAACTGCGTCGGTGGCGGCAGCGTGGTGTACTTCGCCGCGATGCCGCGGGCACCGCGGTTCGTCTTCGAACGGCACGGCAGCATCGGGCGCCGGATGTGGCCTTCGGTGATTTCCCGGGACGCGCTGGAGCCGTGGTACGACCGCGTCGACGAGTCGATCCCGGTGTCCACTCAGGACTGGAACGACGTCTCCTACGCCGGTGGCCTCTGGGCCGCGGCCTGCAACCACTCGGGCCGCACCGCGAACCCGGCGCCGGTGGCCGTGGACAACAAGACCTGCGTCAACTGCAACTTCATGATGGCCGGCTGCAAGTTCGACGCCAAGCGGTCGATGCTGACGAACTACCTGCCCGCGGCGCTGGCGCACGGCGCGCAGATCCGGCCGCTGCACGAGGTCCAGCGGCTCGAGCGGACCGAGGACGGCGGCTACCGCGTCCACTTCGACGTGATCGACGAAGAGGACTACCGGGTCCACACCGGCAGCGGCGTGATCGAGGCGAAGGTCGTCATCATCGCCGCCGGTGCCGGCGCGACCCCGGTGATCCTGCAGCGCTCGGAGGCCGCGCTCGGCACCATGCCGCACGGCGTCGGCCGGTACTTCTCCGGCAACGGCGAGCGGCTCAACACCGCGATCATCGACGAGGACCGCGTCCGCGAGGTGCTCGGGCTGTCCCGTGAGGACGGTCCGGTGTACTCGGCCAACCACATCGGCAAGGGCCCGACCGTCGCGAACTGGGACAAGCTCGACGGGTCGCTGCCGGAGTACGAGCGGTACTCGCTGGAGCAGCTGTACTTCCCGCCGGGGCTGGGCACCATCCTCGCCCAGGCGCCGGGCGGGGAGGAGCCGCGCTGGTACGGGGCGGAGAAGAAGGAGATCCTCAAGCAGTGGGCCAACTGGCTGACGATCTTCCTGATGACCGAGGACGACAACGAAGGCGTCTTCGGCACCCCGCCGCCCACCGGCAACGCCTACCGCATCTCGCAGCAGATGCTCGGCCGCGGTTCGCTGCGCTACGACCCGACCGAGAACACCCGCCACGGCTGGGCGCTCGCGGACGCCGACTGCAAGGCGATCATCGAGAAGGACGGCCTGGCGAAGGTCTCGCCGTGGACCAACGACGTCGTCGGGGCCTACACGGTGCACCCGCTGGCGTCCTGCCGGATCGGTGACGACGAGGCGACGTCCGCCCTGCACCCGAACCACGAGCTGCGCAACCACCCGGGCATCTTCGTCACCGACAGCGCGTCGGTGCCGGGCGCGCTCACGGTGAACCCGGCGATGACCATCGCCGCGCTCGCCGAGCGCTCGATCCCGGGCATCGTCCGGGAGCTGCAGGCCCGCGGCGTCGACGTCAAGTACGGCGCCCCGGCCCCCGACGGCTCGATCACCGGCCGCCGCGCGGTGTCCAAACTGGACCTGGTCGCCGGGAACTGAGGTACGAAACAGCCGACACGCGTGATGGGGAAGCCGACACGCGTGATTGGAGGGACGACACGCCGAGCGGTGGAGCGCCGGCCGTGTCGTCCCTTCAATCACGTGAGTTGACCCCTCGATCACGCGAGTCGGCGTTCTGATCACGTTGATCCGGGAGGAAGTATGGCGCCGGGAGTGGTTCGGGTTGCGCTGCGGCGGACCTTGCGGGACGTCAAGTACGTTGATGTGGTGCGGCCGCGGCGGGCGCGGGGGCTCGTGCGGGAGGTCTACCGGCAGGTGGAGCGGGACTTCGGGATGCTCGCGCCGCCGGTCGCGCTGCACTCGGCCGCCCCGGACGTGCTCGCCGCCGCGTGGCTGATGCTGCGGGAGTCGCTGGTCTCGGGCGGGACGGCGAGCCGGGCGGACAAGGAGGTCGTCGCGGCCGCGGTGTCGGCGGCGAACTCGTGCCCGTACTGCGTCGAGGTGCACGGGATGGCGCTCGGCTCGCTGGGTGAACCGGACGCCGCCGCGGCCATCGCGGCCGGCGACACCGGGGGCATCGCGGACCGGGACACCCGGGAGCTGGCGGCCTGGGCGCAGGGTGCGGGACAGCTGCCGGCGGACGTGCCCGCCGGCGCCGCCGCCGAGTTCACCGGCGTGGCCGTGACGTTCCACTACCTGAACCGGGTGGTGAGCGTCTTCCTCGGCCCGTCGCCGTTGCCGGAGGCCGTTCCGGCGTCGGCGCGGGCGAAAGCCAAGGCGGTCCTGGGCTTCCTGCTGAAGCCGGGGACCGCGCCGCCCCCCGGCGGGGCACTGGGCCTGCTGCCCGCCGCGCCCGTCGCGGGCCCGGACTGGGCCCCGCCGGGCGGCTCGCTCGCCGGCGCGTTCTCCCGTGCCGCGGCCGCGTTCGAGGCGGCCGGGGAACGCTCGGTACCGCCGCGCGTGCGTGACCTCGTCCGCCAGGAACTCAAGGCGTGGGACGGGAAATCGCCGGGGCTGAGCCGGGCCTGGGCCGAGCCGCAGTCGGCCGAGCTGCCGGACGGCGAGCGGGCCGCGGGCCGGCTCGCGCTGCTGACGGCCAAGGCGCCCTACCAGGTCACCCCGGCCGACGTCGCCGCGTTCGGTCCGGAAAGGACGGACGATCGCGGCCTGCTGGAACTGGTGTCGTGGGCAAGTCACGCCGCGGCGCTGGAGCTGGGTGGCCGCTTGCCGGTCCGCCCGAGAAGAGAAGACCCGCCGCGCCGCGGCGGGCGATGATCGCAGGGTCGGATCGGCCGCCGGGCGGCGATCCGCTCAGACGCCGCCGCGGAAGGTGGCTCTCCCCGAGACCCACCTTCCACGTCGGCCGCCCGGCCCAGCAGCACACGTCGCACCGGTGAGAGGACAGACAGGTGACAGACACCACGGGCGTGATCGACGACCTGACCGCCGAGGGCGCAGCAGTGGACGCCCTCGTCGCCGGCTTGCCGGAGGCCGGGTGGGACACGCCCAGCCCGGCGCCGGGCTGGACGGTCCGCCACCAGATCGCGCACCTCGCGTTCATCTTCCGGATCGCCGGCCTCGCGGCCGCGCAGCCGGAAGCCTTCGTCGAGATGACCCGGGCCACAGCCGCGATCGGCTTTGACAACGCGGTCGAAGCGGCACTGCAGGAGTTCCTCCACGACCCCGCCGAGGTGCTGCTGAGCCGCTGGCGCGCCGAGCGCGACGGCGCCATCAAGGCCCTCGCGGCGGTGCCCGGTGACCAGCTGGTGCCGTGGCTGGTCAACCCGCTGCCGCCGTACGTGCTGGCCTGCGCCGGGATGATGGAGCTGTTCGCGCACGGCCAGGACGTCGCCGACGCGCTGGGCGTGCGCGTCGAGCGCACCGACCGGATCAAGCACCTGGCCGGGTTCGCCGTGCGGGTGCGGGACTTCGGCTACGAGGCACGGAACCTGAAGCCGCCGGCGGAGGAGTTCCGGTTCGAGCTCACCGCGCCCTCGGGCGCCCTCTGGACGTTCGGGCCCGCGGACGCGCAGCAGCGGGTCAGCGGCAGCGCCGAGGACTTCTGCCTGCTCGCCACCCGGCGGCGGCACCGCTTCGATCTCGACCTACAGGCGAAGGGCACGCTGGCGGACCAGTGGCTCGACGTCGCCCAGGCCTACCGCGGGTCGCCCGGCGAGGGGCGCCGCCCCGGCCAGTTCGGCCCGCGACCGTCCTGAGTAGACAGTGTGAGCCCCTTGTCCGAGCGTGCTGACGTGCGGGCGGGGGCAGGGAAAAAGAAGACGGTCCGCGCCACCGGAGGAGATGCTGGACTCCGTGACCCGGCGGACCGGGTGAATCCGGGCAGCGGCGCCGCCGCGGCCCGAAGGCGGAGACGGCGGCGGGACCGGTGTCCCGCCCCGGAGGACAACGGGAACCTGATGGTTCCGGTGATACGGGGCTCGAGAGCCAGTGGGAGTGCGGTGGCATGAGCGTAGAGCGGATTTCGATCGTCGGTATCGGTCTCCGATACCCCGATGCGAGTTCTCCGGAGGAGCTCTGGGAAAACGTGCTGGCCGGGCGCCGTGCGTTCCGCAGGCTGCCGGACGAACGGATGAACCGGGCGGACTACTACTCGCCCGACCCGAAGGCGCCGGACCGCTTCTACGCGTCCAAGGCGGCCGTGCTGCGGGACTACGAGTTCGACCGGGTGGCGCACAAGGTCGCCGGCAGTACCTTCCGGGCGACCGACACGACGCACTGGCTGGCGCTCGACGTCGCCGCCGCGGCGCTGGCGGACGCCGGTTTCGGTGAAGGCGACGGAGCCCCGCGGCAGAGCACCGGTGTGGTCATCGGCAACAGCCTCACGGGCGAGTTCTCCCGGGCGAACATCATGCGGCTGCGCTGGCCGTACGTCCGCCGCACGGTCGCGGCGGCGCTGACCGCCCGCGGCTGGGAGGACGAGGACACCGCGAGCTTCCTGCGTGAACTCGAGGTCCAGTACAAGGAACCGTTCCCCGAGATCAACGAGGACAGCCTCGCCGGTGGCCTGGCGAACACCATCGCCGGTCGCGTGTGCAACCACTTCGACTTCGCCGGCGGCGGCTACACCGTCGACGGCGCCTGCTCGTCCTCGCTGCTGTCCGTGGTGACCGCGGCCAACGCGCTCGTGCAGGGCGACCTCGACCTCGCCATCGCCGGCGGCGTCGACCTCTCGATCGACCCGTTCGAGGTGATCGGCTTCGCGAAGACCGGCGCGCTGGCCAAGCGCGAGATGAAGGTCTACGACGCCGACTCCAACGGCTTCTGGCCCGGTGAGGGCTCGGGCATGCTCGTCCTGATGCGCGAGAGCGACGCGCTGGAGCAGGGCCGGCGGATCTACGCGTCGATCGGCGGCTGGGGCGTCTCCTCCGACGGCAAGGGCGGCATCACGCGGCCCGAGGCCGCCGGGCACCGGCTGGCCCTCAAGCGCGCCTACGACCGCGCCGGGTACGGCGTCGAGAGCGTCTCCTACTTCGAGGGCCACGGCACCGGCACCGCGCTGGGTGACGCCACCGAGATCGAGGCGCTGTCCACCGCCCGCCGCGACGCCGACCCGCTGGCCAAGCAGGCGGCGCTGTCGACCATCAAGGGCAACATCGGGCACACCAAGGCCGCGGCCGGGGTCGCCGGCCTGATCAAGGCGACGCTGGCGGTGTACCACCAGGTCATCCCGCCGGCCACCGGGCACTATGAGCCGCACGAGTCGCTGACCGGGTCGTCGGCGCGGATGTACGTCCCGCGCGACGCGTCCCTCTGGCCGACGGACCAGCCGGTGCGCGCCGGCGTCTCCGCGATGGGCTTCGGCGGCATCAACTCCCACGTCACCGTCACCGAGGCGCCGACCGCCGCGCGCCGCCGCGAGCTCGACGAGCGGGCCCGCACCCTGGTGGCCGGCCGGCAGGACGCCGAGCTGCTGCTGTTCGACGCCGACGACGTCGCGACCCTGCGCGGGAACATCGCGGCGACGCTGGAGGTCGTGCCCAAGCTGTCGTTCGCCGAGCTGACCGACCTCGCCGGTGAGCTGGCCGGGAGGCTGGCCGGCCGGGCGGTGCGCGCCGCGGTCGTCGCGGCCAACCCGGAGCATGCCGAGCGGAAGCTGACGAAGCTGCTGGAACAGCTGGAGTCCGATGACTCGGTCTTCGACTCGGCCGACGGCATCTTCGCGAGCAGCCGCGGCACCGCGCCGAAGATCGGCTACCTGTTCCCCGGTCAGGGTTCCGGACGCGGCGGCGACAGCGCCCTGCGCCGCCGGTTCACCGCGGCCGAGGAGGTCTACCGCGCCGCGGCCCTGCCGGTCACCGGCGACCAGGTCGCCACCGAGGTGGCCCAGCCGCGGATCGTCACCGGTTCGCTGGCCGCGCTGCGGGTGCTGCGTTCCTTCGGCATCGAGGCCGCCACCGCGACCGGGCACAGCCTCGGCGAGCTGACCGCCCTGCACTGGGGCGGCGCGCTCGACGAACGCGGGTTGCTGGAGCTGGCGAAGGTCCGCGGCAAGGTGATGGCCACGACGACCGGCGACGGCACCGGTGCCATGGCCGGGATCGCCGCCTCGCCCGGCCGGGTCGAGGAACTGGGCCTGGGCACCGACGTCGTCATCGCCGGGTACAACGCGCCCGAGCAGACCGTGATCTCCGGCCCGGCCGGATCGATCGACAAGATCGTCGCCCGGGCCAAGGCCCAGGGCGTCGGCGCGACCCGCATCAAGGTCTCGCACGCCTTCCACTCGCCGGCCGTCGAACCGGCCGCGAACGCGATGACCGAGCGGCTGGGCGAATTCACCTTCGCCCGGCTCGAGCGGCCCGTCGTCTCGACGGTCAGCGGCGAGGTGCTGCACACCGCCGAGAACCTGCCCGAGCTGCTGCGCGACCAGATCGTGCTGCCGGTCCGCTTCCGCGAAGCCGCCGCCAAGGTGGCCGAGCGCAGCGACCTGGTGGTCGAGGTCGGCCCCGGCCGGGTGCTGACCGGGCTCTTCGAGGAGATCGCGCCGGAGACGCCGGTGCTCGCGATCGACACGGACAACGCGTCGCTGCAGGCTCTGCTGCGGGTCGTCGGCGCGGCGTTCGCGCTCGGCGCCCCGATCACGACCGACGCGCTGTTCGAAGGGCGCGTCGTGCGCGCCCTGCCCGCCGACGGCGAGTTCAACTTCCTCGCCAGCCCCTGCGAGGCGGCGCCGTCGATCGACAGCGAGCTGGCCGCCGAGCTCGCCGCGGAGAAGGCCCAGGCCGCCGACGCCGACGCCACCGGCGAGTCCGACTCCGGGTCGACCCTGGACCTGCTGCGCAAGCTCGCCGCCGAGCGCGTCGAGCTGCCGCTGGAGGCCGTCACGGCCGACACCCACCCGCTCGACGACCTGCACCTGTCGTCGATCACGGTCGGGCAGCTGGTCAACGACGTCACCCGGGCGCTGGGCCGGCCCGCGCTCGAAGGCATGCCGAACTTCGCGACGGTGTGCCTCGGTGAGCTCGCCGAGATGATCGACGAGCTGGCGCAGACGGCGAAGCCGTCCGACTCGGGGGCCGGCGAAGCCCCGGGCGTCGGTCCGTGGGTCCGGCCGTTCGCGGTCGAGTACGTGCCCGCGCCGCGGCCCTCGGCCGACTTGACGCCGGGTGCCGGCCGCGCCGACTGGCGGGTCTTCTCGACCGCACGGCACCCGCTGGCCGAACCGCTGAAGGCCGCGCTCGCCGGGTCCGGCGTCGGGGACGGCGTCCTGCTCTGCCTGCCGGCGGACTGCGACTCCAGCCACGTCGGGCTGTTCCTCGACGCCGGCCGCGCCGTCATGGCCGCCCCGAACGGCACGCGCTTCGTGGTCGTGCACCACGGCTACGGCGCCGCCGGCCTGGCCAGGACCCTGCGCCTGGAGGACCCCTCGGCGAAGACGACGATCGTCGACCTCGCCGACCCCGCCCCCGCAGGGGCGGACGCCATCACCGAAGCCGTGCACACCGTGGTGGCCGAGGTCGCCGGGACCACGGACTTCACCGAAGCCCGCTACGGCGCCGACGGCGGGCGCACGGTGCCGCGGCTGTCCGCGCTGCCGGCCCCCAAGGCCGGCCCGATCCGCGACTCGCTGGACTCCTCCGACGTCCTGCTGGTCACCGGGGGCGGCAAGGGCATCACCGCGGAGAGCGCGCTGGCGCTGGCCAAGGACTCCGGGGCCAAGCTGGCCCTGCTCGGGCGCAGTGACCCGGAGACCGACACCGAGCTGGCGGAGAACCTCGACCGCATGGAGGCGGCGGGCATCCGCTACCGCTACGAGCGCGCCGACGTCACCAGCGCACCCCAGATCGCCGAGGCGGTCGCCCGGGTCCAGGCCGAGCTCGGCACGGTCACCGCGGTGCTGCACGGCGCCGGCCGCAACGAGCCGGCCGCTCTGTTCAGCCTGACCGAGGACAGCTTCCGCAAGACCCTCGCCCCGAAGATCGGCGGGCTCAACGCGGTGCTCGCCGCGGTGGACCAGGACAAGATCAAGCTCCTGGTCACCTTCGGCAGCATCATCGGCCGGGCGGGCCTGCGCGGGGAAGCGCACTACGCCACGGCGAACGACTGGATGACCGAGCTGACCCTGCGCTTCGGCCAGGAGCACCCGCAGGCGCGGGCGATCGCGCTGGAGTGGTCGGTCTGGTCCGGTACCGGCATGGGCGAGAAACTCGGCGTGGTCAGCGCCCTGATGCGCGACGGCATCACGCCGATCCCGACCGAGGAGGGCATCACCATCCTCCGCCAGGTGCTGGCCGACCCGGCCGCGCCGCCGGTGCTGGTGGTCTGCGGCCGCACGTCGGGCCTGGCCACGCTGCCGATCCAGAAGCGCGAGCTGCCGCTGTCCCGGTTCGTCGACCGCGCGGTCGTGCACTACCCGGGCGTCGAGCTGATCACCGAGGCGGACCTGTCCGACGGGGCGGACCCGTACCTGACCGACCACCTGCTGGACGGGCAGCTGCTGTTCCCCGCGGTCATCGGCATGGAGGCCATGACGCAGGCCGCGGCCGCGACGCTGGACCGCACCGGCACCCCGGTGCTGTCGGACGTCGAGTTCCTCCGGCCGATCATCGTCTCGCCGGGCGGGTCGACCACGATCCGGCTGGCCACGCTGGCTCGCGACGCCGACACCGTCGACGTCGTGATCCGCAGCGACGAGACCGGCTTCAGCGCCGACCACTTCAAGGCGCGGCTGAGCTTCGCCCGGCCGGCGGAGATCGGCGAGCGGGCGGCGCGGGACGTCGCGCTGCCGCCGGTTCCGGTGGAGCCGATCAGCGAGCTGTACGGCTCGGTCCTGTTCCAGGGCAAGCGGTTCCAGCGGGTCCTCGGCTACCGCCGGGCGAGCGCCCGGCACGCGGTCGCCGAGATCTCGACCAGCGCGGACCACTCCTGGTTCGCCCCGTTCCTCCCGCAGGAGCGGCTGCTGGCCGACCCCGGCACCCGGGACGCGATGATGCACGCGATCCAGTGCTGCGTCCCGGACGCGACGCTGCTGCCGCAGGGGATCGAGAAGCTGTACCTGGCCGAGCTGGGCGCCCAGCACGACGAGTACGTGCTGCTGGACGCGAAGGAACGCAGCCAGGACGGCGACAGCTACGTCTACGACCTCGACGTGCGCAACCCGGACGGGACGCTGGTCGAGCGCTGGGAAGGCCTGAAGCTGCGCGCGGTCCGCAAGCGCGACGGCGCCGGGCCGTGGGTCCCGTCGATGCTCGGGTCCTATGTGGAGCGTGCCTG
This sequence comes from Amycolatopsis sp. DG1A-15b, assembly GCF_030285645.1. GTDB lineage: Bacteria > Actinomycetota > Actinomycetes > Mycobacteriales > Pseudonocardiaceae > Amycolatopsis. Next base: position 5,475,746 of record NZ_CP127296.1, on the reverse strand, counting down.
CGAGCGGCTGCTCGGCGGGACGCGGGCGGTGGTGCTGGAACCGGACCCGGCCGGGCACCCGGCCGAGGGCGTCGCCGAGCGGCGGGCGCAGACCGCGCTGGCCGCGGGCCGGGCGCTCGACCGGCCGGTCGAGGTCCGGTACCGCCCGGACGGCAAGCCGGAGTGCGACGGCGGTGTGCACGTCACCGCGTCGCACACCTCGGAGCTGACCCTCGTGGCCGCCGGCCCCGACCAGGTCGCCTGCGACATCGAGACGGCGATCGAACGCACCGAAGAGGACTGGGCCGGGCTGCTGGGCGAGGAACTGCTCGCCCTCGGCCGCCTGCTGGCCGCGGACACCGGGGAACCGATCAGCGTCGCCAACACGCGGGTCTGGAGCGCCCTGGAGTGCGTCCGCAAGACCGGCTCGATGACCCAGGCGCTGACCGTGCGCCAGGTCGACGCCGACGGGTGGGCGCTGCTCGCCTCCGGCAGCGCCCGGATCGCCACCTGGTCGACCACCGTCAACGACCGGACCGACCCGATCGTCTTCGCCGTGCTCCACGCAGAGGGGAACTGAGATGTCCGACTACTACGAGATCCGCCACACGGTCGGCTTCGAAGAGACCAACCTGGTGGGCAACGTGTACTACGTGAACTACGTGCGCTGGCAGGGCCGCTGCCGCGAGATGTTCCTCAAGGAGAAGGCCCCGGCGGTGCTCGAGGAGGTCCGGCACGACCTCAAGCTGTTCACCCTCAAGGTGGAGTGCGAGTTCTTCGCCGAGATCACCGCGTTCGACGAGCTGTCCATCCGGCTGCGGCTGGAGGAGCTCACCTCGACGCAGATCCAGTTCGCCTTCGACTACGTCCACCTCACCGAGGGCGGCGACGAGCGGCTGGTGGCGCGGGGACGGCAACGCATCGCCTGCATGCGCGGGCCCAACACGGCCACCGTGCCGTCGCGGGTCCCCGAGCAGCTGCGCGAGGCGCTGGTGCCCTACTCGACGGCCGCGGTCAACGGCAAGGGAGCCTGAAGTGGGCGACGAACGAGAGTCCTCCGAGACGACCGTGCTCAAGCGCCTCCCGACGTCGCCGGCACGCCGCGGTTTCACCGCCCAGCAGGGGCTGCGCCAGGTGATGGCGCAGTTCGCCAGCGGCGTGACGGTCCTGACGGCGGGCGGCGAGGACGCGCACGGGATGACCGCGAACGCGTTCTCGTCGGTCTCGCTGGAACCCCCGATGGTGCTGTGCTGCGTGTCGAAGGCGGCTCGCATGCACAACTCCATCATCACGGCGGGGGCGTTCGGCGTGAACATCCTCGCCGCCGGGCAGCAGGACCTGTCGAAGTACTTCGCCGACTGGCGGCGGCCCGACGGGCTGGCCCAGTTCGACGCCGTGGGCTGGACGGCGGGGGCGCACACCGGCGCCCCCCTGCTCAACGGAACGCTGGCCTGGCTGGAGTGCGAGCTGGCCGAGACGCTCGAAGGTGGTGACCACTCGATCTTCCTCGGCCGGGTGCTCGCCACCAGCCGCGGCACCGGGGACCACGCGCTGGTCTTCTACGGCGGCGGCTACCACGAGGTCGACGGGCGCGCCCGCGCGGCGTGAGGGGAGCGGAGTCATGGTGATCGCGGTGACCGGCGGGACCGGGTTCCTCGGTGCCCACACGGTCGCGCTGCTGGTGGCGGCCGGAGCCCGGGTGCGCGTGCTCGCCCGGGTCCCGGCCGCCGGGACCGTGCCGGACGGCGTCGAGGTCGTGCCGGGCGACGTCACCGACGAGGTGGCGGTCGCCCGGCTGGTCGCGGGCGCGGACGCCGTCCTGCACGCGGCCGGCGTCTACTCGTTCGACAGCCGCCGCCGGGCCGAGCTGGCGCGGGTGAACGTGGCCGGCACGGAGACGGTGCTGGCGGCCGCGCGGGCCGCCGGCGCCGGGCGGATCGTGCACGTCTCGACCGTGGGTGCGCTGTACCCGGCGGCCGGGAGCATCGGGCCGGAGACGCCGGTGGGCACGTCGCGGGAGCCGTACCTGGCGGCGAAAGCCACGGCGGAGCGGATCGCGCGGCGCCACCGCGACGAGGGTGTCCCGGTGACGATCGTGTACCCGCCGGCGCTGCTCGGGCCGGAGGACCCGCGGCTGGGCGACCAGAACGCCCGCCTGCGCGACCTGCTGCGCGGGCTGATGCCGTTCTGGCCGTCCGGTGGGCTGCCGATCGGCGACGTCCGCGACACGGCCGCCCAGCTGGCGGCGGTGCTGACGGCCCCGGGGCCGGTGGGGCCCGCGTACTTCGGGCCCGGCCACTTCGTGACCACCCGCGGTTACCTGGACCTGGTTCGCGCGGCGACCGGCCGCCGGCTGCCCGCGGTGTTCCTCCCGCCCGCGCTCCTGACCCCGGTCGGGCGCCTGGGCGGGCTGCTGCAGCGGGCGTGGCCGTGGCACATCCCGGCGGAGCACGGCGCGATCCACGTCTGCGCCGTCGCCGAGCCGGTCGCGCCCACGGCCCCGGACGCGGGAGTCCCGGCCCGCCCGGCGGCCGAGACGGTGACCGACGCCGTTCGCTGGCTGCACGGCGCCGGTGTGCTGACCGCCCGGCAGGCGGGCCGCGCGAGCTCCCGCGGGTTCGCCGCTTCGCCTGCCGCCGGGCGTGCCCGCTGATTTGCCCGCCGCTCCCGGGAAGGCCGGGGGCACCTCGACCGAGGAGGTCACGCTATGACTGCCAGCGACGCCGGCGCTTCCACCGACCCCGGGCGGTTCGTGCCCGAGCCCGCCGAGGTTCCGGTGCGGCCGATGCCCCGGCTCGGGCGCGGCATCGTGTGGTCCGACATCGTCGCCGAGATCGAGCGGGACGACCTCGCGCGGGCCCGGGATGCCGCGTGAGCGGATCGCACGACAACGCCGCCCGGCGGCCGGACGACGCCGAAGTGGTGCCGGTCCCCAGCGGGAGCCGGCGGTCCCGGCCGGTGCGCTCCGCCGAGCCGGGCGAAGCGCGGGTGATCTCGCTGACCCGGCCCGCGGGCGCGGAACCGCCCGCGGCGCCGGACATGCGGCTGCTGCGGCAGCGGCGCGAGGAACTGCGCGCGCACATCGCCGACGGGCAGCTCGACGCCGTCCGCCGGCAGCACTCACTGGGCAAGCTGACCGCCCGCGAGCGGCTCGCCGTACTCCTCGACGACGACTCCTTCCTGGAGCTGGAGCCCTACCGGCGGCACCAGGCGGCGTCCGGGAACCGCCCGCACACCGACGGCGTGATCGCCGGCTCCGGCACCATCGACGGCCGGCGGGTGTTCGTCTACGCCCAGGACTTCACCGTGTTCGGCGGTTCGCTCGGCGAAGCGCACGCGGCGAAGATCCACAAGGTGCTCGACCTCGCGATCGCCAACGGCGCCCCGGTGATCGGGCTCAACGACAGCGGCGGCGCGCGGATCCAGGAGGGCGTGCTCGCGCTCAACGGGTACGGCGGGATCTTCCGCCGCCAGGTCGAGGCGTCCGGCGTGGTGCCGCAGATCAGCGTCGTCCTCGGCCCGTGCGCCGGCGGTGCGGCGTACTCGCCCGCGCTGGCCGACTTCACGTTCATGGTCCGCGACACCTCGCGGATGTACCTGACCGGGCCGGACGTCGTCGCGGCGGTCAGCGGGCACGTCGTGTCGCACGAGGAACTCGGCGGCGCCGACGTCCACGGGTCGTACTCCGGTGTCGCGACGGTGGTGCACGACGACGAGGAGAGCTGCCTCGCCGACGTCCGGTACCTCGTTTCGCTGCTGCCGGCCAACTACCTGGAGCCGGCGCCGGAAACCGCCGAGGTCGGCGCCCGCGACGACTACCGGCCGCGGCTCGCGGAGATCGTGCCGGCCGAGCCGAACCGGCCGTACGACATGCGCGAGGTATTCGCCGAGCTCGCCGACGACGGCGAGTTCTTCGAGCTGCACGAGAGCTGGGCGCGCAACGTGCTCTGCGCGCTCACCCGGATCGACGGCCGGGTCGTGGGGTTCGTCGGCAACCAGCCGTCGGTTTTCGCGGGCGTGCTGGACGGCCCGGCGTCGCAGAAGGCGGCCCGGTTCGTGCGGTTCTGCGACGCCTTCGGCATCCCGCTGGTCAGCCTGGTGGACGTGCCGGGCTTCCTACCGGGTGTCGAGCAGGAACGCAGCGGCATCATCCGCCAGGGCGCGCAGCTGCTGCACGCCTACTGCGAGGCGACGGTCCCGCGCATCCAGGTGATCCTGCGCAAGGCGTACGGCGGCGCGTACATCGTGATGGACTCCCGGTCGATCGGGACCGACCTGTCCCTGGCGTGGCCGACCAACCAGATCGCGGTGATGGGCGCGGAGGGCGCGGTGAACGTCCTGCACCGCCGCGACCTCGCGGCGGCAGCCGACCCGGCGGCTTTGCGAGCGAAGCTGGTGGGCGAGTACACCGAGGAGTACCTGAACCCCCAATACGCGGCGGAGCGCGGCCTGGTGGACGACATCATCGACCCGGCGGAGACCCGCGCGGCACTGGCCAGGGGATTGGCGATGCTCCGCGACAAGCGCAAGCCTGCGCCGGCCCGCAAGCACGGCAACCAGCCGATCTGACGGACCGCGGGAGCCCCGGTGACAGAGGACGACGCAACCCGGATCGTGGTGCGGGGCCACCCGCAGGACGCGGAACTCGCGGCTTTGCTGGTGGTCCTGGCGGCGGTGACCCGCGGTGAGGGCGCGCCGGGAGCGACGCCGCGGAGCCCTTGGGCGGACCCGTCCCGGTCGCGCACGGGCCCACCGCGGCCGGGCCCCGGCGCGTGGCGGTTGTCGGGCCTGCCGCGCTGAGGGAGCTGCGGGCGCGGGTCGTGTGCGCTCATCCGGGCCCGCGGCCGGCGTGGTACTGACGGCGGCGGTGGCGGGCGCCGGTTCGGCCGCGCCGACCGGGCGGCGGCGGGCTGCTCGATGCGGCCGCGGTGCGCTGATCGGGTGGTGATCCCCAGACCACCGGGCCGCCGTCGGGCGGACCGGCTCCAGCGCGTGCTCCGCCGGATGGCGGAGCACGTTGTGTTGTCCGGTGCGCCGTTCTGCCGGGATCCCGCTTCGACCATCCACTGTGGATCGTCGAAGCCGGCGGAGCGTGCCGGGGATCCGGTCGTCGAAGTGCCGGACCGCCGGCGCGAGGCGTGTCAGGCTGCCTCCGAGGTGCGCATCCGGCGCAGCTTGCCCGCGATCGTGCTCTCGCGGGCCGCCGGGTAAGTGCTGCAGCTGTCGTGGACGGCCGCGTAGTGGACTTCGCCGTCCAGGAACACCTCCAGGCCCGTGCGGTCGCCCGGTTCGAAGGGGCGGCCGCACGCTGCGCACGTTCGCTGCCTCTCGGCCGCGCTGAGGTGGTTGTTCGGCGGGTGGTGGGAGGTCGTCACGGTGCTCCTTCCGGGTCGTCGTGCTTCCAGTGCACTCCAGGGGTCGGTCATGCGGCCACTTGTGCGCTGCGCACCTGGGTGCATGACCGATTCACGGTCATTCCTCGATCCCAAGGGCGGATGGTGTACCTCACATCGACGGAACCGACGGAATGGAGGAGCCATGGAGACCACGACGCCCGCCGATCGGGCCGCCGGCCCGGAAGCTCGGGGCAGCCGGCACCTGGAGACGGCCCCCGAGGCGGAAAGCGTGCTTCCCCGGGAACGCGAATACCTGCGGGAACACATCGTCCTCGGCTACAACTGAACCCGTCGCATTATCGAAGATGACCTCCGGACTCCGGCCACGCGATACTCGAACGGTCGGGGCCGGGGTGTCACCGGCGCCGCCGGCGGCGGGAGTGCCCGGAGCCGGTCGGACACTCGGTTGGGAGGCCGGCGGATGGCGGTGCGCCTCCAGCTCACTGCTGGCGTCGAGGTGCTCGAACGGTGGGCCGAGTCGGCGCCGCAGGCGGAGCGGAACATTGTTTACGAGGCACTGTTCGCCGTGGGTGACGGATCTGCGTTCCTGGTCTACGACATTTTCGGCGACCCCAGCGATCCGGGTAATTTACTGGTGATGGTGAAACCGGGTCTCGTGGTGAAGATCTTGGTTCAGCGTGCTCATTCCGCGTTCGAGATCCGCTACGTCGGGACGATCGACGACGACCTCGGCGTCCGCGCGTCGCAGCCCGAAGGTGCCGAGCCGGAGTGAACGAAGCGGCCGTGGTCACGCTGGGCGACCCGGCTGGGCTGAACGGGCTAGACAATCACCGGCCCGATCGGCCACAAATGCGTTGCGCGACCGTGCATTCCTCACCTTGACAGCGTCTTCGGCGGTGTGAAAACCTGCCATGAGGCCGCAGGTCAGACCGTTATTTCCGGGGGCTTGAATAACGAGGAGGCTGTACCGTGTCGTCACCAGAATTGCCCGGTCTTGACGTATCGAGCCGCGTGCGGGCGCGCGACATCCAGATGGTGGGTACGGCCGATCTGGCCCGGCGGGTGCTCATGGTCACCGGCGCCATCGACACGACCGACCACGACGTCTCGGTGAGCATCAGCCTGCCGGAAGCCGGCCGGTGGCAGGTGATCAAGGCCGAGACCAACCTGACCGACCAGACCTGGGTCGCGATGCAGGCGGTGATGGACGAGGAGTCGACCTTCGTCGACGACGCCATGCTCATGTCGCCGCAGTTCGCGAAGAGCTTCATGACCCCCGATCAACGCCGCCTCACGTTCTACGACGGCGAGGTCCGCCCCGGGGAAACGGTGCTGAAGACCTATTCGATGGAGACCGGCGGCCGCAAGCCGACCTACTTCTACTCGCGCTACAGCCCGATCGCCACCGACAGCGCCGAGAAGTCGCGCCAGACGCTCGACGAGCTGGTCGCGGACGGTATGCGGCAGCGGCCCGTGATCGAGCTCATCGTGCCGGTGACCGTGATCGGCTGAGCGCGCCCAGGACGGAAGCGGTCTGGTGATCAAGTTCATCCCCGAGCCCCGGCTGCTCGAGTCGCCGCGCGGCCGGCACTGGCCCCGGCCGTCGGCCCCGGCGCCGCCGCCACGGGACCCGGTCCCGCCCACCACCGCGGACGTCGTCATCGTCGGCGCGGGCCCCGCCGGGCTGGCGGTGGCGTCCGCGCTCTGGCACCACGGCGTCACCGAGCTGGTCGTGCTGGACCGGGAAGGCCGCTCGTGCGGCCGGTTCTTCGACCGCATCGACCGGCTGGACCAGCGGGTGCTGCGGTCGCCGTACGAACACCACCCCGGCGTCGAGGGCTTCCGCGACTGCGAGCTGCTCGACTTCGCCCGGCTGCACTGGGGCCGGCTCACCCCGGTCGAGCGCCGGGAGATCCGGATGGCGCAGGCCGGTCACCGGTCCGTCGTGCCGGTCGACGTCTTCCACGCCTACACCGACCACCTCGCGGTCACCCACCACGTCCGGGACAAGCTGTGGTGCGCCTCGGTGACCGGGGTGCACCCGGACGGCGACGGGGTGGCCGTGCACACCACCCGCTCGACCGTCCGCGCCCGGCACGTCGTGCTGTGCCTCGGCGAGGAACGCCGGACCGCCCCCGAGCGGTGGTGGGGCGGTGGCCCGCCGCCCGCCGCCGTGTCGTACTGGGACGAGCCGCCGCCCGGCCCCGGCGAGCGGCAGATCGTGGTCGGCGCCGGGCTCACCGCGGCCCACCTCATCGCCGCGGCGCTCGACGGCGGCCGCGAGGTGCACTGGGTGGTGCGCGAAGCCCGGGAGCACTACCAGTGCGCCGACGTGAACTCCACCTTCTTCCGGCCCGAGGGCCGGAAGCGGTTCGACGGCGTCGGCTGGTCCGAGCGCCTCGACCTCACCGCCGAGTTCCGCCGTGCCTCCATCATGTTCGAGTTCCGGCCGCTGCTCGAACGGGCCGAGGCCGAAGGCCGCCTGGTCGTGCACCGCGGGGAAGCCGTCAAGGAAGTCTCCGCCGGCGTCACCGGGACGGCCGTGGTGCGGCTGGAGAGCGGCCGTCGCGTCGACGCCGACCACGCCGTGCTGGCGCTCGGCACGATCCCCTCGATAGGAACCGGGCTGCTGCCCGCCGGGCTCGTCGGGGCCCGGGACGGCTGGCCGGACCTGGACGAGGCGACGCTGTCCTACCGGCACGCGCCCGCGGTGTCGGTCGTCGGGGCCGCGGCGGGGATGGTGCTCGGCCCGGCCTCCCGCAACATCGACGGGCACCGGGTGGCGACCGCCCGGGTCGCCGCGGCGGTGGCCGCCCGGCTGCGGGGCGCTGCTCTCGACCTGCGGGTGACGGCCGATGTCTGACCGCGGTGACCTGCGGTTCGTGCTGCCCGACGTCGAGGCGCCCGCCTCGGTCGAAGCCGGCGTCATCCTGCTCGGCCTGGACGCCGACCGGCTGCTGGCCGGCCTGGGTCTCGCCCGGCTGGCGGACGACACCGCGCTCGTGACCCAGGTGGTCGACCAGGCGCGCCACGGAGTGGGCGGGTTCGGGTTCGCCGCACTGGTCGCCTCGGGCGCCGGGTACTGGCGGGAGCTGCGTGCGTTCGCCGGCCACGGGAGCCCGACGGGCTCTCCCGGCGCGTTGCGCCGGGAGTGGGAAGTGGCCCACGCGCTGGCCACGACGGCCGTGCCGGGCGCCGGCGCGGCCACGATCGCTCATCTGACCGCGTGCTCGCTGCGCCGGGCGGACGTGGACCCGCTCGCCGACCGGTACGCCGACGGAACGGAAGGCACCTGATGTCGTACCTGAAGTCCCTGCCGGAGGAAACCACGCTGCTGCAGGTGTTCCAGGCGCACCCGGGCCCGGCGCGGCACCTGCTGGCCTTCCACGAACTGGTGCTGCGCGGCGAATCGCCGTTCACCGAGGGCGAACGCGAGCTGATCGCGGCCTACGTGTCCGGGCTGAACGACTGCGGCTACTGCCACGGCATCCACACGGTGACCGCCGAGGCGTTCGGCGTGCCCGCAGGACTGCTCGCCGCGGCGCTCGACGACCTCGCGACGGCGCCGGTCGGCGACAAGCTCCGGCCCGTGCTGGCCTACGTCGGCAAGCTGACCCGGACGCCGTCCCGGATGACCGACGCCGACGCCGAAGCCGTGTTCGCCGCCGGCTGGGACGAGCGGGCGCTGCACGACGCGGTGCTGGTGTGCGCGTTGTTCAACTTCATGAACCGCATGGTGGAGGGGCTGGGGATCCGCGCGGACGCGGCGTACGCGACGAAGTCCGGGCTGCGGCTGAAGGAAGCCGGGTACGAGGGCCTGGCCGGAATGCTGGCCCCGTAGGCCCGCGCGGCGGCGAATTCCGCGGTCCTCTATAGACCGGGCATTCGAAAAGACGCTCGTGGTTCTCACCTGCGCGCACGATGGGTGCCGAGCACCGGTCGAGACGCGGAGGAACACAATGTCACAGACACCGACGAGGGACGAGCTCGTTCAGAGCGCGTCCAAGCTGGTGCCGCTGCTGCGGTCGCGGGCGCTCTGGATCGACGAGCACCGCAGGCTGCCCGACGACGTCGTCGACGCCATCGAGCTCTCCGGCATCCTCAAGATGCAGGCGCCGAAGCAGTACGGTGGCTACGAAAGCGACGCGCACACCCTCATCGACGTGCACGCGGAACTCGCGCGCGGCAACAGTTCCGCGGCCTTCTGCGTTTCCGTCTACGCGCTGCTGAACTGGATGGCCGGGCTCTGGCCCGACGAGGTGCTCGACGAGGTCTTCGCCACCGAGAACGTGCGCGTCTGCGGCACGCTCGCCACCACCGGCACCGCGACGAAGGTCGACGGCGGGTACCGGATCTCGGGCACCTGGCGGTTCAACAGCGGGATCCTGCACGCGCAGTGGAAGGTCACCGCGGCGGTACCGGACGGCCCCGAGGCCGCCGACGGCCCGATCACCACGCTGATCCCGGTTTCCGACCTGGAGATCGTCGACGACTGGTACACCCACGGCCTGCCCGGTTCCGGCAGCGTCACGGTGACCGCGCACGACGTGTTCGTCCCCTCGTCCCGGATCGTGAAGACCGCCGATTTCTTCACGGACCAGTGCAAATCCGTCGTCAATTCCGCGAAGCCCAATTACCACCTCACCCCGATGCTGGTGACGTCGACCGTCGCGACGGCCGGCCAGCTCATCGGCGCGGCGAAGTACGCGTTGGAGAGCTTCCTCGACCGGCTGCCGGGCCGCGGCATTTCCTACACGCACTACCCGAGCCAGGCCGAAGCGCCGATCACCCACATCCGTGTCGGCGAGGCCGGGCTGCTGATCGAGGAAGCCGAGGCCAGGGCGCACCGTTTCGCCGACTTCGTCGAGGAAAAACTCGTCAAGGGCGAGCAGTGGACGGTCACCGAGCGCGCGTCCTCGCGGGTGCAGCTCGGCCGCGTCGCGCAGTTGTGCAAGCAGGCCGTCGACCTCATCGCCACCATCAGCGGCGGGTCCTCGATTTTCCACGACGTCCCGATCACCCGGATCCAGCGCGACGTGAACGCGGTCGCCATTCACGCGCTGACCAATCCGGACACGAGCCTGGAACTGTACGGCCGGCTGCTGTGCGGTCTCGAACCGAACACCGACTACCTCTGAGCGGTTGTTTTCCACCACCTTCGGGTGCAGAGCATTTTCGAAGATGATATCCGGTGTCTTGCCCGCGATCCTAAGACCGGTGGTCTGGCTTCGCGGGCTGGAGCCGTGACCCCGTGATTGGAGCGCCCAAAAAATGCAACCTTTCCGCGTGGAGATCCCCCAGGCCCAGCTGGACGACCTGGCCAGGCGGCTGGCCGACACCCGCTGGCCGGTCGGGCTGCCCGAAGCGGGCTGGGACCGCGGCGTGCCCGTCGACTACCTGAAGGACCTCGCCGAGTACTGGCGCACCGAGTTCGACTGGCGGAAGGTCGAGGAGCGGCTCAACGCGTTCCCCCAGTTCACCACCACGATCGACGGGGCGAACGTCCACTTCCTGCACGTGCGCTCGCCGGAGCCCGACGCCACGCCGATGATCATCACGCACGGCTGGCCCGGCTCGGTGGTCGAGTTCCTCGACGTGATCGGCCCGCTGACCGACCCGCGCGCCCACGGGGGCGACCCCGGCGACGCGTTCCACCTGATCATCCCGTCCATGCCCGGCTTCGGCTTCTCCGGCCCGGCACCGGAAGGCGGCTGGAACACCCAGCGCGTCGCCCGTGCCTGGGCGCAGCTGATGGCGGAGCTGGGCTACGAGCGCTACATCGCCCAGGGCGTCGACTTCGGCTCGGGGGTCGCGCTGGTGCTCGGGCTGCAGGACGCCGAGCACGTGCTCGCCGTGCACCTCAACACCCTGGTCACCGCGCCCGGCGACGACCCGGCCGACCTCGAGGGCCTCAGCGAGGCCGACCAGCACTCCTGGGGCAAGTCCGACACGTTCGCGAAGATCCTGTCCGGCTCGATGAAGCTGCAGGCGACCCGCCCGCACACGGTCGCCTACGGGCTCACCGATTCGCCGGTCGGCCAGCTCGCCTGGGTGATCGAGAAGTACCGCGACTGGGCCGACACCCACGGCGGGCTGCCGGAGGACGCCTTCGACCGCGACAAGGTGCTGGCCATCCCCGCCATCTACTGGCTGACCGGGACCGGTGGCTCGTCCGGCCAGTTCTACTACGAGAGCGTCGACTTCCTGCCGATCTCGCCGGGCGCGGGCCGCTACTTCGAGCTGACCGTGCCGCTCGGGGTGGCGGTGTTCCCCCACGCCCCGTTCAAGCCGGTCCGGCGCTGGGCGGAACGCGAGTTCTCCACGATCCAGCACTGGAACGAGTACGACCGCGGCGGCAACTTCCCCGCCATGGAGGTGCCCGATCTCTACATCGCCGAACTGCAGGCGTTCGGCCGGCTGGTGAAGGAACGGTAGAACCACGCCGGCGCACCGGGTGCCGGGGGGAACGCGACGAATGGAGCTTGTGATGACGGTGATTCTTCGGAACCGGACCGCAGGGAGGTGCCGTCGTGAGTGCTGTTAGCGGGACCGAACGTCCCCTGCGGCCGGGATGGGCGCTGGCGCTGGTGTCCGTCTGCGCGTTCCTGACCTCTTTGGACGTCATGGTCGTGGTCACCGCCATACCCACGATCAAGGTCGACCTGGGCGCGGGTCTCGCCGACCTGGAGTGGACGATCAACGCCTACAACCTGGCGTTCGCCTGCCTGATGCTCACCGGCGCCGCGCTCGGCGACCGGTTCGGGCGGCGGCGGATGTACGTGATCGGCCTGGCCGCGTTCACCATCGCGTCGATCATGGCCGCGTCCGCGGGCACCATCGAAATCCTGATCATCGCCCGGGTCATCCAGGGCGTGGCCGCCGGTGTGTCCATTCCGGTCAGCCTCGCGCTGCTGGCCGACGCCACGCCGCCGGAGAAGCGTGGCGCCGCCATGGGCATCTGGGGCAGCGTCGCGGGCATCGCGATCGCGGCGGGCCCCGTCGTCGGCGGCATCATCACCCAGGGCATCTCGTGGCACTGGATCTTCTGGCTGAACGTCCCGTTCGGGATCGCCGCCACCGTCGGTTCCGCGGTGCTGCTGCGCGAGAGCAAGGGCCCGCGTCCGAAGATCGACGTGCCCGGTCTGCTGCTCGCCTCGGCCGGCCTGTTCGGGCTGGTCTGGGCCGCGGTCCGGGCGCCGTCCATCGGCTGGGGCTCGTTCGAGGCCTACGGCTCGGTGCTCGGCGGGGTGGTGCTGCTGGCGGTGTTCGTGGCGTGGGAGTTCAAGGCGAAGTACCCCATGATCCCGATGGAGTACTTCCGCCACCGCGGGTTCACCGTGGCGAACATCTCCGCGTTCCTCCAGCACTTCGCCCTGATCGGTGCGCTGTTCGTGCTGGCGCAGCTGTTCCAGTTCGGCCTGGGCAGCAACGCCATGGTCAGCGGTCTTCAGTTGCTGGCGTGGACGGCGATGCCGCTGGTGGTGGCGCCGTTCGCGGGCAAGCTGGCCGACAAGCACGGCAGCAAGCCGTTCATGGTCGCCGGCCTGGCGCTGCTGGGCGTCGGCCTGCTCTGGATCGGCCTGGTCACCTCGACCGGCGTCGGTTACGGCAGCATGGTCGTTCCGCTGATCTTCGGCGGCGCGGGTATCGCGATGTGCCTGCCCACCACGATCAACCTGGTGTTCGCGTCGGTCCCGCCGGAGGACGCCGGCGTGGCGTCGGGGGTGAACAGCGCGCTGCGCGAGCTGGGCGGGGTGTTCGGCGTCGTGGCGCTGGGTGCGGCCTTCGCGGCCAACGGCAGCTTCGAGTCGGCCGAAGCGTCGTTGTCCGGTTTCCAGGCGGCACTGGTGCTCGGCGGCATCGTCGCGCTGGCCGGCACGGCCGTGGCGCTGTTCGCGCCCGGCAAGCCGAAGCCGGCCGGGCCGGTCGTCGAGGTGCGGCCGCCTGCCGAAGAAGTGATCGAGACGCCGATCAACTGAGCCGGCGCTCGCAAGCCCCGGCGGACCCCGTGGTCCGCCGGGGCCTTTCCCCGGGATGGAGAAGGTCCCATGAGTTTCGACTACCACGCCCTGTACGTCGACGGCGAATGGCGCAGACCCGGTCGCGGCACGGTCGCGGCGATCTCGCCGGCCGACGGGGAGCGCAACGGCACCACGCCGCTCGCCTCGGAGTCCGATGTGGACGCCGCGGTCGCCGCGGCGCGCCGTGCGTTCGGCACCCCGTCGTGGACCGGCCTGCCGGTCGAGGAGCGAGCGGAACTGCTGGAGCGCTTCGCGATCCAGCTGGAGAAGACCGTCCCGGAGCGGGCCGCGGCCACGTCCGTCCAAAATGGAACACCGATCTCGGTGGCGCTGCCCAGCGAGGGCGGCGCGCCGATCGGGCTGCTCCGCTACCACGCGGGGCTGGCCCGGCGGACCGTGGTGGAGGACCGGCGCGAACGGTTCGACGGGATGGGCGAGACCATCGTCCGGCGCGAGCCGGTCGGGGTGGTCGCGGTGGTCGTGCCGTGGAACTTCCCCCAGCCCATCACCATGTTCACCGTCGCGCCCGCGCTCGCCGCGGGGTGCACGGTGGTGCTCAAGCCCGCGCCGGAGACGGTGTTCGGCGCGCTGGAACTGGCCGCCGCGGCCGATCGGGCGGGCCTGCCGCCGGGCGTGCTGAACGTCGTCACCGGTGGCGCGGACATCGGCGAGCACCTGGTGTCGCACCCGGGCGTCGACCGCGTCGCGTTCACCGGCTCGACCGCGGCCGGGCGCAAGGTGGGCGAGATCTGCGGCAGGCTGCTGCGGCCGGTGACCCTGGAGCTGGGCGGGAAATCGGCCGCCATCGTGCTCGACGACGCCGACCTCGCCGCCACCACGCAGGGGCTCGCTGCGTGCGCGCTGCTGAACAGCGGGCAGGCCTGCTACCTCTCGACGCGGATCCTGGCGCCGCGCTCCCGCTACGACGAGGTGGTCGACGCGGTCGCCGGGCTGGCGAACACCTTGAAGGTCGGCGACCCGCTCGACCGCGCGACGCAAATCGGCCCGATGGTCAGCTCGCGGCACCGTGAGCGCGTCGAGTCCTACGTGCGGCTCGGGCAGAGCAGCGGCGCGCGGCTGGTGGCCGGCGGCGTCCCGGCGGAGCAGGAGCGGGGCTGGTACGTCCGGCCGACCGTCTTCGCGGACGTGGCCAACAGCGATCCCATCGCGCGCGAGGAGATCTTCGGGCCGGTGCTCGCGGTGATCCCGTACCGTGACGTCGATGAGGCCGTCGCGATCGCCAACGACTCCGAATACGGCCTGGGCGGCACGATCTGGACGTCCGATGTGGACGAGGGGATCGCCGTGGCCAGGCGGGTGCGCTCGGGCAGCGTCGGGGTGAACTACTACGACCTCGACCTGGGCGCGCCGTTCGGCGGTGTCAAGGCCAGCGGGCTCGGCCGCGAGCTGGGACCCGAGGGTTTCGACACGTTTTTCCAATACAAATCGATCTACCTGCACAAGGCAACCTGAATTGCCTCGAGGAGAGGACAAATGAGCCTTCCCAAGATCGTGTCACCGCAAGAGTGGCAGATCGCTCACGAGAAGCTGTTGGCGCGCGAAAAGGAGGTCACCCGCATCCTCGACGCGCTGGCCGCCGAGCGCCGCCGTCAGCCGATGGTCGCCTTCGAGAAGGACTACGTGTTCGTCACGGCCGCCGGCGACAAGGTCGGGCTGGCCGACCTGTTCGACGGGCAGCGCCAGCTGATCGTCTACCACTTCATGATGGAGGCCGGGTCGGACCACCGGTGCCCCGGCTGTTCCGCGGTGGCGGACAACCTGCCGCACCTGGAGCACCTGGAGCAGCGCGACACCCGGCTGGTGCTGGTCTCGCCCGCGCCGCAGGCGCAGCTGCAGGAGTACCGGGAGCGCATGGGCTGGCCGCTGAAGTGGCTGTCGTGCGACCAGGAGTTCAACGACGACTGCGGCGCCGGCGCCGGCTCGACGCTGAGCGTGTTCCTGCGCGACGGCGAGAAGGTGTACCGGACGTACTTCACCGGATCCCGCGGCCTGGACAAGCTGCGGCTGGACCTCAACCTGCTGGACCTGACCCCGTACGGGCGCCAGGAGTTCTGGGAGGACTCGCCGGAGGGCTGGCCGCAGACAGCGCCGTACCAGTGGTGGCGTCCACGCGACGAGTACTGACATTTCTTCGCGGGGGCCGGGACGACGACGTCCCGGCCCCTTTTTGTGCGCAACGGAGAGGACTCTCCACGTTTCCGGGTGCGGGACAGTGAATACCGGACGGACAAGGAGATTTCTATGTCGGTGAGTGCTGAGGACAGGTTGTCCGCTTACTACGGCTCGTTCACCAGTGAGCGGGAGAAGGAAGTCTTGAGTGTTCCGCTGCGCCTGGTCGGTGCGTGGGCGGAGAACTCGGCCGACGGTGTGGCCGAGGTGTTCACCGAGGACGGGATCCTGATCCTGCCGGGTGATGTCTACAAGGTCGGCCGGGACGAGATCCGGGCGTTCATGAAGGCCGCTTACGCGGGCCCGTTCAAGGGTTCCGGGGTGACCGGCCAGCCCGTCGACGTGCGGTTCGCATCGGACTCGGTCGCTCTGGTGCGCACCCACGGCGGGATCCTCGCCGCCGGTGAGACGGAGATCGACCCGGAACTGGCGGTCCGGTCGACCTGGGTGTGCGTGAAGAAGGACGGCGAGTGGTACCTCGCCGGCTACCAGAACAGCCCCCGTGGCGCCGGCGCCACCCTTCGTTGGTAAAGGAGACGATCACCATGGCTTCAGCGTGGGGCGACGCGTCGGCGATCCTGGCCGCCGCGGGCATCGAAGAGGACACCTCGTACTACCGCGAGTTCACCGGCGACGACGAGAAGGCCGTGCTGACCGTTGCGATGCGCATCCAGGAGGGCTGGGAGCGCAACGACGCCGACTTCTTCGCCGACACCTTCACCGACAACGGCAGCCTGCTGATGAAGGACGACCAGCTCACCAGCCGCCAGCAGATCCGCGAGTACATGAAGGCGGGCTTCGAGGGCCACTTCCGCGGCGCGCGCGTCCGCGGCTGGCCGCTGACCGTCCGGTTCCTCGACGACACCACCGCGATGATCATCAGCCAGGGCGGCATCCTGCTCGAGGGCGAGACCGAGACGGCCCCCGAACGTCAGGTCCGCGTCACCTGGATCGTGGTGCGGACCGGCGACGGGCTCCGGCTGCTCTCGCACCAGACCAGCCCGCTCAAGGGATGAGGAGGAGTCTCATGACGGTCGAAGCTGGTTCGGCGGCCCCGGACTTCACGCTCCCCGACACCGGCCGGACACCGGTCACGCTCAGCGAGCTGTGGCGGGTCCGGCCGGTGCTGCTGGTCTTCTACCCGTTCGCGTTCAGCCACATCTGCGAGGGGGAGATCTGCCAGGTCCGCGACGAACTGGCGGGCTACACCGACGAGAACGTCCAGGTCGTCGGCGTCTCGGTGGACACGCCGTTCACCCTCGGGGCGTGGGCGGACCGGCAGGGCCTCACGTTCCCCCTCCTGTCGGACTTCTGGCCGCACGGAGCCGTCGCGCAGTCCTACGGCGTCTTCAACGACCAGGGCGGGATGGCCAACCGCGGCACCTTCCTCATCGACGGGACCGGAACCGTCCGCTTCGCCGAAGTGGTGTCCCCCCGCGAGGCCCGCGACCAGACCCGGTGGAAGAAGGCGGTCGCCGCCCTCGCGGGCTGATCCGCTTCCCCAGCCCCCGAGCGCTCCTTCGCGCTCGGGGGCTCGCTCATGCCCCGCCCCGGCCCCGGCCGGCGGCGTGCGTCCGGCGGCTCGTGCTCGGGTGGACGGACGCGCCGAGGCCCCCTGCTCGAGGAGCAGGGGGCCTCGGGTGGGGCGGTGGGTCAGCCGGCGATCGGGCTGGTCTGGTGGTTGAGGAGCTTCCAGTCCCCGCCGTCCTTGACGATGACCCAGGTGGCGCGGACCTCGCGCTCCGGGGCCACTTCGGTTTCGCCCGCGAGGACGATCCCGCCCTTGGTGACGGCGAAGGCGACGTCCTCGGAAAGCTTGCGGATGACGACCGGGGTCTCCACGAGACGCGAACCGGCGTAGGTGCCTTCGAAGGCCTTCTTCAGGTAGTCGCGGACCTCGGCCGGGTTCTTGAGCTGCTGGTCACCGACGAGCATGCTGCCGTTGTCCGTGAAGACCTCGGCGAGCAGCTCGGGGTCGTTGCGGTCCCAGGCGCCGCGGACGCGCAGGGGAATCGTGAGGATCGCGCCCTCCTCGCCGTTGGGGAAGTCGCCGTAGTTGGCGGCCCACTTCTTGGCGCCTGCCACCAGTTCGGATGCCTTGCCTGGCATGGGGTTCTCCTTAGGTGAGGTGATTACCAACGAAGGGTGGCGCCGGCGCCACGGGGGCTGTTCTGGTAGCCGGCGAGGTACCACTCGCCGTCCTTCTTCACGCACACCCAGGTCGACCGGACCGCCAGTTCCGGGTCGATCTCCGTCTCACCGGCGGCGAGGATCCCGCCGTGGGTGCGCACCAGAGCGACCGAGTCCGATGCGAACCGCACGTCGACGGGCTGGCCGGTCACCCCGGAACCCTTGAACGGGCCCGCGTAAGCGGCCTTCATGAACGCCCGGATCTCGTCCCGGCCGACCTTGTAGACATCACCCGGCAGGATCAGGATCCCGTCCTCGGTGAACACCTCGGCCACACCGTCGGCCGAGTTCTCCGCCCACGCACCGACCAGGCGCAGCGGAACACTCAAGACTTCCTTCTCCCGCTCACTGGTGAACGAGCCGTAGTAAGCGGACAACCTGTCCTCAGCACTCACCGACATAGAAATCTCCTAATCCGAAGGCCTTCCCGTGATTATTGTGCGGGCGGCGGAGCCGCCGTTTTCTCGATTCGTGCTTGCTCAACCAAGCTTGATCAGGTCGGCCGCTTTCTCGCCGATCGCGATGGCCGCCGCGTTCGGCTGGCCGCGGCCGACCTTCGGCATCACCGAGGCGTCGGCGACGCGCAGGCCGTCGACGCCGTGCACGCGCAGGGAAGCGTCGACGACGGTGCCGATGGCGCAGCTGCCCGAAGCGTGGAAGATCGAATGCGTCCAGCGGCGGACGTAGGCGCGCAGGTCCTGGTCCGACTCCGATTCCGGGGCGCGGAAGAGTTCCTCGGTGTACGGCCGCATCGCGGGCCGGCGGGCGATGTGCAGGCCCATCCGCAGCGCCTCGACCGCGGTCACCATGTCCGCTTCTTCGAGCAGGTAGTTGTGCACGATCCGCGGTTTCGACGTCGGGTCCGCCGAAGCGAGCGTCACGCTGCCCCGGCTTTCCGGGGTCAGCAGCGCCGGGCCGCAGGAGATCGCGTGCGCGGTCGGGAACGCCAGGCCGCTGTCGACGAACATGATCGGGGCCGCGAAGAACTCCACGTCCGGGGCCGGGATGCCGGACCGGGTGCGCGCGAACCCGCCCGCTTCCGGGCCGTTCGACGCGGTCGGGCCGGTGCCCTCCTCGACGAACCGCCGGATGTTCTGCGGTTCCATCGCGGTCAGCAGGCTGACGGGCTGCGAGTGCGTGAAGGTCAACGGCACCAGCGCGTGGTCCTGCAGGTTCTGCCCGACCTCCGGCAGGTCCGCCGCCACCGGGATGCCGAGCATCCCCAGCTGCGCGGCCGGCCCGACGCCGGACAGCATCAGCAGCTGCGGCGAGTTGTACGCGCCCGCCGAGAGGATGACCTCCCGGTCCGCGCGGATCGTCAGCTCTTCGTCGAGCCGCTGCCCGGCGACGCCCACCGCGCGGCCGTTCTCGATCAGTACCCGGTGCGCCTGGAAGTTCGTCTCGACGGTCAGGTTCGGCCGCCCCAGCGCGGGGCGGAGGAACGCCACCGCCGTGCTGCACCGGCGCCCGTCGCGCGTGGTCACCTGGAAGAACCCGAAGCCGTCCTGGTTCTTCCCGTTGAAGTCGTCGTTGGCCGGCAGCCCCGCTTCGACGGCGGCGTCCACGAAGGCCTGGGCGCTCGGGTTGTTCGACCGTCCATTGGAGACGGTCAGCGGCCCGCCGGTCCCGTGGAACTCGTCGGCGCCGCGCTCGTTGTCCTCGGACCGCTTGAAGTACGGCAGGATCTCGTCGTAGGTCCAGCCCGGCGTCTCCCACTCGTCGAAGTCGAGCCGGTTGCCGCGCGCGTAGATCATCGCGTTGAGCGAACTCGTCCCGCCGAGCACGCGCCCGCGCGGCAGGAACACCCGCCGCCCGTTCAGCGCGGGCTCGTCGTGGCTGTCGTAGTCCCAGTCGTAGCGGGTGCGGAACAGCGTGGCGAACGCCGACGGCACGTGGATGTTCTCGGCGTTGTCGGCCGGGCCCGCTTCCAGCAGGCAGACCTTGACGTCCGGATCTTCGGACAGGCGCGCGGCGAGCACGCAGCCCGCCGAGCCCGCACCGACGATGACGTAGTCGTACATGGGCGTCTCCCGGCGCGGATCAGATGTAGAGGGTGTTCGGTTCGAGGCCCGCGAGCACCCGCCCGTACAGCTCGAACGCGGTGGGCGGGTACATCAGGGCGTGCAGGTTGGCGGTGGTGACGTTGCGCGCGATGCGCTGGATGGCCACCGACTCGTAGATCGACGAACCGCCGCTGGCCCCGAAGAGGAGGTCGACGGCCTCCTTGGCGAGCCGGCACACGACGCCGACGTCGGCGCGGGCGCGGGCGCGCTCCTCGATCTTCCACGGCTCGCCGGCCGCGGACTTGGCGTCGAGCAGGTCGGCGACCCGGTAGCTGTGGAACTCGGCCTGGTCGATCTTCAGCGACGCCTCGGCCAGCTGCAGGTGCGTGATCGGCGCCTCGCGCTGGTCGTCGTAGCTGGTGTAGGTGATCTTCCGGCCCGGCAGGCGCTCCATGAACGCCTCCATCGCGCCGCGCGCCATGCCGAGCACGCTGCCGACGGTGGTGGCCGCGGCGACCGCGAGCAGCGGCGCTTTGTACATCGGCAGGTCCGCGTTGAGCGCCGACGCGTACTGCTCCTGCAGGATCGCGGGCAGCGGGAGGGTTCGCTCGGCGGGGACGAACAGGTCCTTCGCGACGGTGGTGACGCTGCCGGAGCCGCGCACGCCCATGGTGTGCCAGTCGTCGACGATCTCGACGTCGGAGATCGGGACCAAGCCCATGACCGGCATCATCTGGCCGTCCGGCAACGGGGTGAGCGCGATGATTTCCTGCCAGTGGCTGTGCAGCGCGCCGCTGATGAAGCCCCACTTGCCGTTGACCAGGTACCCGCCGTCGACCGGCGTCGCCATCGCGCTCGGGCTGAGCGTGCCGCAGACGCGCACGTCCGGCGTCCGGTACACCTCGTCCTGCACGGAGTCGGGGAACAGGCCCACCATCCAGCCGGGGATCCACCACACCTGCTGCGTCCAGCCGACGGCGCCGTCGCCGCGGCCGAGCTCGGCGGCGACCTCGACGACCGTGCGCGCGCTCGCCTCGTAACCGCCGTAGCGGCGCGGGACGCGCATCTTGAAGAACCCGGCCGCGCCCAGCCCTTCGACGACCTCTTCGTGCAACCGCCGGTTCTCCTCCGACCACTGGGCGTGCTTCCGGAGCAGGGGCACCAGCTCGGTCGCCCTGCTGACGAGTTCTTCGTGGCTCGGCACGTCGGTCACTGGGGTCCTCCTCGGTCGATGGCCGTCTCCCAACGTCGCACCGGCCCCCGCGCGGAGCGTCTCCAGCGTTGCGCGACGGGCGCAATCATGAAGACGCTGCCCGCGCTCACGCGGTGTGAGGATTCCTTCAGCCCGAGGAGAGGACGTCCATGAGCAGTCATGTCGGAGACCGCGCGATCGTGCTCGGCGGCAGCATGGCGGGGATGTTCGTCGCCAGGGTGCTGTCGGACGTCTTCACCGAGGTGCTGGTCGTCGACCGCGACGCGCTCGCCGGGGTGCGGGAAGGCCGCCGCGGTGTGCCGCAGGGCCGGCACGCGCACGGCCTGCTGGCGCGCGGCCAGGAGATCCTGGAGGACTTCTTCCCCGGCTTCACCGCCGAGCTGATCGCCGCGGACATCCCGGTCGGCGACCTGGGCGGGCAGGTCCGCTGGTACTTCGACGGGCACCGGATCCGCCCGTCCCACACCGGCCTGCGCCTGGTCGGCGTCGCGCGTCCGGTGCTGGAGGACCACGTGCGCCGGCGCGTCCGCGCGATCCGCAACGTGACCTTCGTGGACAGCACCGACGTGATCGGCCCGGTCGCGGCGGCCGGCCCGGACCGCGTCACCGGCGTCCGCGTGCAGGGCCGCGGCCCCGGCGCCATCGAAGAGGTGCTCGACGCGGACCTCGTCGTCGACGCCACCGGCAAGGGCTCGCGCGCACCCGGCTGGCTCGCGTCCCTGGGCTACGGGAACGTCGAAGAGGACCGCGTCAAGGTGGGGCTCGCCTACACCAGCCGCAGGTACCGCTTCGACGTCGACCCGTTCCGGGGCGACATGTCGATAAACCCCGTCGCCACCCCCGCGAACCCGCGCGGCGCGTTCCTGCACACCCTGGGCGGCGGCCTCGGAATGCTGTCGCTCACCGGCATCCTCGGCGACCACCCGCCCACCGACGAGGAGGGCTTCCTCGCCTTCGCGAAGTCGCTGCCGGTGCCCGATGTCCACGACGCCATCGTGGACGCCGAGCCGATCGGCGCCCCGGTCACCTTCAAGTACCCGGCCAGCCAGCGCCGCCGCTTCGAGAAGCTGCCCCGGCTTCCGCGGGGGTTCCTGGTCGCGGGCGACGCGGTGTGCTCGTTCAACCCGGTCTACGGCCAGGGCATGGCGTCGGCGGCGTTGCAGGCGCTGACCCTGCGCGAGCACCTCCAGGCCGGCATCCCCGACCCGCGCGCGTTCTTCAAGGACATCGCGAAGGTGGTCGACGTGCCGTGGGAGATCTCCGCCGGCGGCGATCTCGCGTTCCCGGAGGTCGAGGGCAAGCGCACGCTGAAGGTCCGGATGGGCAACGCCTTCACGGCGCGCCTGCAGACCGCGGCCACCCACGACGCCAGGCTCGGCGAGGCGTTCCTGCGCGTGGCCGGGCTGGTCGACCCGCCGCAGAGCCTGATGCGCCCGAGCATGGTGCTCCGCACCCTCCGCACCCCGCGCACCCCCGCCGGGGACAGCCGGCCGGAGCCCGGCCCCCGGCTCCGCCGCGCAGCCTGACACTGGAGTTGACCATGAGCAAGGAAAAGACGCCCGGTCTGCGCGGTGTGCTGACCACACCGAAGATCGTGCTGCTGGTGGTGGCGGCCGCCGCGCCGCTGGCCGCGGTGGTCGGCACGGTGCCGCTCGCCTTCACCCTGGGCAACGGCGCGGGCGTGCCCGCGGTGTTCGTCTTCGCCGGGATCGTGCTGCTCTGCTTCTCGGTGGGGTACGCGGCGATGAGCCGCCGGGTGGTCAACGCGGGCGGCTTCTACACGTACTTCTCGCTGGGCATCGGCAAACCCCCGGCCGTCGCGGGCGGCCTGGTCGCGGTGCTGTCGTACAACGCGGCGTCGATCGGCCTGGCCGGGACCTTCGGCTACTTCACGAAGCTGACGGCGGACGCCTACGGGCTCGTTCTCCCGTGGGAAGCTTGGTCGGCGCTGGCGATAGCGGTCGTCGCCGTGCTCGGGTACCGGCAGATCGACGTCTCCGCCAAGGTGCTCGCCGTGCTGATGGTCGCCGAGATCGGCGTGCTCGCGATTCTCGACGTCTTCATCATCGGCCACAAGGGCGTGCAGGCGCTGCCGCTGACGGCGTTCCAGCCGTCCACCGTGTTCACCGGCGCCATCGGCGTGACGATGATGTTCGCCTTCATGTCGTTCATCGGCTTCGAATCCGCGTCGCTCTACGGTGAAGAGGCGAAGGAGCCGCGCAAGACGGTTCCGCGGGCGACGTACGCGTCGGTCGTCGTGATCGCCGCCTTCTACGCGCTGACCAGCTGGGTGGCGGTCGGTGGCATCGGCGCGGACCAGGTGCCGCAGGTGGCGGGGGAGCAGCTCGGCGGGTTGTTCCTCACGCTGGGCTCCGACTACGTCTCACCGGTGCTCGGCTCGGTGATGCAGGTGCTGTTGTGCACCAGCACGCTCGCCGCGCTCCTCGCGCTCCACAACGCCACCAACCGCTACACCTTCGTGCTGGGCCGGGAACGGGTGCTCCCCGGCTGGCTCGGCGGGGTGCACGCGAAGCACGCGTCACCGCACCGCGCCAGCATCGTCCAAAGCGCCCTGACGGTCGTCGTGGTGGGAGCGTTCGCGGCCGGCGGGCTCGACCCGTACACGAACCTCGCCACCAGCCTGCTCGGGGTGGGGACGCTCGGGATCGTGGTGCTGCAGGCGTTCGCGGCCGTCTCCGTGATCGGGTTCTTCCGCAAGCGCCCGGACGGCCACTGGTGGCGGACCAAGCTCGCCCCCGCGCTCGGCGCGCTCGGGCTCGGTGCGTCGGCGGTCCTGCTGGTGACGAACTTCCCGCTGCTGACCGGGACCGACAGCGCCGTGGTCAACTCGCTGCCGTGGCTGTTGCTCGCGGTCGCCGTCGCCGGCTTCGGTTATGCCTTGTGGCTCAAGGCGAACAGGCCGGAGCGGTACGCGGGGATCGCCGTCGCCGAGGTCCGCTCCGGCCACCTCGAGCTCGTGCGCGAGCCCGAGCCGAAGCCCGGCGAACTGGCCGCCTGACGCGCATCTCCGCCAGACGTTCCCCGTGCCCAGCCCGTTGCAGACTTCAACCATGGAGGACCGGATGTACGACTACGTGATCGTCGGCGCGGGTTCGGCGGGCTGCGTGCTCGCGGCGCGCCTTTCCGAGGATCCGGACGTCACGGTGTGCGTGATCGAGGCAGGCTCGTACGACACCGCGGAGAACATCCACATCCCCGCCGCTTTCGGCGAGCTGTTCCGCACCCGCTACGACTGGGACTACGACACCCACGAGGAGCCGGAGCTCAACCGCCGCCGCATCTTCCACCCGCGTGGCAAGGTGCTCGGCGGCACCAGCTCCATCAACGCGATGCTCTACCTGCGTGCCAACAAGCTCGACTACGACGGCTGGGGCCAGCCGGGCTGGACCTACGACGAGATCCTGCCGTACTTCAAGCGGTCCGAGGACAACGAGCGCGGCGCCGACGAGTTCCACGGCACGGGCGGCCCGATGTCCGTTTCGGACGGCCGTTCGAAGAACATCCAGTCGCGGGCCTTCATCGAGTCCGCGCTGCAGGCGGGGTTCGACGAGAACACGGACTTCAACGGCAAGACCCAGGACGGCTTCGGCTTCTTCCAGGTCACCCAGCGCAACGGCCGCCGGTGCAGCACCGCCGTCGCGTACCTGCACCCCGCGCTCGGCCGCCCGAACCTGACCCTGGAGACCCACCTCCAGGTGCACCGCGTGCTGATCGAGGACGGCCGCGCGGTCGGCGTCACCGGGCACCGCGGCGACGACATGGTCACCATCCGCGCCGAACGCGAAGTCATCCTCAGCGGCGGCGCATACAACTCGGCGCACCTGCTGATGCACTCCGGCATCGGCCCGGCCGACCACCTGAACCTGCTGGGCATCGACGTGCAGGTCGACAACCCCGAGGTCGGCGCGAACCTGCAGGACCACCCGATCGTGCCGCTGATCTACAGCCACGACCTGCCGGTCAGCCTGCTGATCGCCGAAGAACCCCAGTACCTCAAGGAGTTCGAGGAGCACGGCACCGGCCCGCTCACCTCGAACGGGCCGGAGTGCGGCGGGTTCGTCCGCACGGACTCCGGCCTGCCGGCGCCGGATGTCGCGTTCTTCACCGGCCCGCTGATGTTCGCCGACAGCGGCCTGGGCCTGCCGACCGGGCACGCGATCACCTACGGCCCGGTGCTGCTGACCCAGGGCAGCCGCGGTGCGGTCACCCTCGACTCCAACGACCCGACCACCAAGCCGAAGATCCAGCACAGCTACTTCAGCGCCGACGGCGACCTGGACGTGGCCGTCGCCGGGGTCCGGATCGGCATGGAGATCGCGCGCCAGCAAGCACTTTCGCCGTACACGAAGACGCACTACCGCGCACCGGAGTCCGATTCGGACAAGGACGTCCGCGCGTACGTCCGGGCATACACGCACTCGATCTTCCACGGCACCGGCACCTGCTCGATCGGCAAGGTCGTCGACCCCGAACTGCGCGTCAAGGGCGTCGACGGCCTGCGCGTCGCCGATGTGTCCGTGATGCCGACCCCCGGCCGCGGCGCACCGAACGCCACCGCGATCGCCATCGGCGAGAAGGCGGCCGACCTGCTGCTCGGCCGTCCGGCACTGCCCAAGTCCCCGGCGTAGAACTGGAGAAGCACGTGACCATCTCACCTCAGACTCCGTCTGTCGCCGAGGCCGCGGCCGAGCTGGAGAAACTCGACCGCCGGCACCTGTTCCGCTCGATGCAGCGCGGGGACATCCACGACCGCGTGGTGATCGTGCGCGGCGAGGGTTGCACCGTGTGGGACGCGCGCGGCAACGAGCTGCTCGACGCGGCCGGCGGCGGCGTCTGGCACTCGCCGCTCGGCCGTCCGGCACTGCCCAAGTCCCCGGCGTAGAACTGGAGAAGCACGTGACCATCTCACCTCAGACTCCGTCTGTCGCCGAGGCCGCGGCCGAGCTGGAGAAACTCGACCGCCGGCACCTGTTCCGCTCGATGCAGCGCGGGGACATCCACGACCGCGTGGTGATCGTGCGCGGCGAGGGTTGCACCGTGTGGGACGCGCGCGGCAACGAGCTGCTCGACGCGGCCGGCGGCGGCGTCTGGCACTCGCCGCTCGGCCACGGCCGCAAGGAGCTGGCCGAGGTCGCCGCGAAGCAGATCACCGAGCTGGAGTACTTCACCAGCCTGCTCGAGTTCTCCAACGACAAGGCGATCCACCTCGCCGCGCGCATCGCCGGGCTGGCCCCGGCGGGGATCGACCGGGTGTTCTTCACCAGTGGCGGGTCCGAGTCGGTGGAAACCGCGATCAAGGCGGCGCGGCTGTTCCACCACCGGCGCGGCGAGCCGGACCGCACGTGGATCCTGTCGCGGCACTACTCGTTCCACGGCGCCGCCTACGGCAGCGGCACGGCGACCGGTTTCCCCCCGATGCAGGAGGGAGTCGGCCCGAACCTGCCGCACGTGGAGAAGCTGACCCCGCCCAACTCGTACCGCCCGGAGATGTTCGGCGGCCAGGACCAGACCGACTTCCTGCTCGTCGAGCTGGAGCAGACGATCGAGCGGATCGGTGCGGGCAACATCGCCGCGATGATCGGCGAGCCGGTCATGGCGGGCGGCGGCGTCCTCGAACCGCCGGCCGACTACTGGCCGCGGGTGCGCGAAGTCCTCTCACGCAACGGGATCCTGCTGATCGCGGACGAGGTCGTCACCGCGTACGGCCGGGTCGGCTCGTGGTTCGAGTCGGAGGTCCGGGGCATGCGCCCGGACATGATCACCATGGCGAAGGGCATCGCGGGCGGATACATCCCCCTCGGCGCCACGCTGATGACCGACGAGATCGCCGACGGCCTGCTGGAGACCGGCGGGTTCTTCCACGGCTACACCTTCCAGGGCCACCCGGTGGCCTGCGCGCTCGGTCTCGCCACCATCGACATCATCGAGCGCGAGCAGCTGGTGCCGAAGGCGCACACCATCGCGGACTGGCTGCGCACCGGCCTCGCTCCGGCCGCCGACCTGCCCACCGTCGGCGACATCCGCGTCGTCGGCTCGCTCGCCGGGCTGGAGATGGTGAGCGACCGCGAGCACAAGATCCCGCAGGAGTGGGCGCCGGTCGAGCGCGTCTGCTTCGAGATCCGCAAGCGGCACGGCGTCATCGCCCGGCCGTACGGGCACATGCTCGTCCTCGCACCCCCGCTGGTGATCACCGAGGCCGAGGCCCGCCGCGCCACCGACGCCGTCATCGACGTCGTCTCCCGCTTCCGCGCCGACGGCAGCCTCGCCGACTGAGGGAGGACCGTGGTGAGCACGTCCGAGTCCCCGCTGACGGAGATCCAGTACGCGTACTGATCGGTCGCGGTCCCGCACGCCTGCCTTCGAACTCGAAGGCAGGCTGGACCCGGACGTGCTCAGCCGGCCGGCGGCGCCGTGATCTCGAACGGCGGCACCTCGGCGCGCAGCAGTTCGTGCCTGCGCATCAGGGCGGAAACTGCTCGCCGACCAAGACGAAGTCCTTGCCTCACAGGAGAACTCGACGGCAACACTCCGGACGTCGGCCCCAGGCGCCACAGTGGAATCAGCGCACCCGCCCGAACCGGCTGTCGCGGGTATTCGCGCCTCTACCGGCCAACGGCTCAGGCGGCCTCCGATGTGGACGATCCCGCGTGATCGGCGGGTTGCTGCCGGCTGTCCATCGGCAAGCGGTCGGCTGCCTCTGGCCGTGGTGCTCCCGACCTGGCGGGATGGCCGTCGCCGGGCGCCGGGGACTGGACAGCGATCGCCCGGGCCGTCAGGTGCTGCAGCTTCGTGAGGTGCCGTTGGACGAGCCCTGCGCGCCGTGCTTCGTCCATCGCCGCGCGCGTGACGCTGTTGGTGCGCCGGCGCCGATGCCGTCCACCGACTTCGCTGTGGTCCATGGTGGTGTCTCCGCCTCCTTTGCCGGGGAAACGTGTCCCTCGATCGTGTTGTTGCCGCTCGATCCGCGGATCATTGCTGGGCGTGATCGCCCGATTGCGGGGAAGCGCGAGCGGCGGATTTGCTCCCTGGTAACAAGGCTGTCTCGATACGAACTCGGCCCGGGTTCGTTGGGCCACCTGGCCGCTCGCGCGATGGGTCGTCCGGACCTGTGCGCGCCGTGAGGGAAAACGGGCCGTCACCGTCCACAGTGGGAGCGCGACGGCGGGAAAGGCGAGCTGCGATGTGGGCCCGGTCACGTGTCCCGGGCACGTCGTGCGCGACCGCGCACGACGTCTTCCCTGGTGGCGCCCCCGGCAGGACTCGAACCTGCGACCTAGAGATTAGAAGGCTCTTGCTCTATCCAGCTGAGCTACGAGGGCCCGCGCCGACGACCTGTCCCGCCCGTACCGGTCGCCCGGCCCCGGCAGCTTAGTCGTCGCCATCCTCTCGATCGTTCGACACCGGCGAATCGTTTCAGGTCTCGTTCGACTTGATTCGAAAAAACTGGGCGGCGCCGATGTCACGGCGGGGCAACGCTCCGACGCGCGAGCGTGACGGCACGGCCACGGGCGGCGGTGGTGTGGACCACGGCCGCCACTCGGTCGGGTGAGACGGCGGCCGGGTGGGAGGAGGAGGACGTGCGGAAAGGCGCCTCAGACGGGGGAATCGAGGACCCGGCGGACGGCTGCGTGGCTGGTGGTGGGGCGAAGAGCATGGCTGCGTCGGCCTTTCCGAAAGCGGGGCGGTGGTCGCCAGTGGACTTCGGCCGGTGTGGCCGATCCCGTGGTGGCGACGGGGCTCGTTGTGTGCGAACGGTTGCTGTGGGTGGTCTGCCCGGCTGGTGCGGCGCCTCCCGGCTTCGTTGCGCCCGGGTGGGCCGCCCGGGGCGAGCGGTCGGTGTGGCCCCGATCTCGCGCGAGCTGGTCGGCTGGCCGCGGCGGGTTCAGCTGTCCGCCTGGGCTGGCTGCGTCCGGTGAGGTCCGGATGGGGCGGGTTGCGAGGCCGGGCATGCTGCCCGGCCTGGGGGCCCTGTGGGTTGGTGGGTCGGAGCGTTTGGGTTGTGAGGGTCGGGCATGTTGCTGGGCTCGGGACTCGCGGTGGGACGGGACGGGGCGGGGCGTGCAGGCCAGGTGGGTTGGGAGAGCCGGGCGTGCTGCCGGGCCCGGGGCTCCTGTGGGTTGGTGGGTCGGAGCGTTTGGGGTGTGAGGGTCGGGCGTGCTGCCGGGCTCGGAACCCCGCGGTGGGACGGGGCGGAGGGTGCAGGCCAGGTGGGTTGCGAGGGCCGGGCGTGCTGCCGGGCCCGGGGCTCCTGTGGGTTGGTGAGTCGGAGCGTGCGAGTTGCGCGGGCGGGCATGCTGCCGACCTGAGAATCGTGCGGTGGGACGGGGCGGGGCGCGCAGGCCGGGTGGGTTGTGCGGGTCTCAGGCACACTGCCAGGCTCGGGACCCCGTGGTCGGACGAGTCAGAGCGCGCAAGCGAGGGCGGATTGTGAGGGGGGCGGGGGCCAGGAACTCAGTGGTGCCGGGAACGCTCCCGGCGGCGGTGAAGTCCGTGCGGCCTGCCGGAAAGTGGGGCCCGTGGGCGCGCCCCGCCGCTGGGGTGCGCCCACGGGTGGGGCCGCTTTCGGGGGAGCGGCCCCGGTCGGGCCCGGCCGCCGCCGCGAGCCGGCTCCCCCCTTGGAGCGGGCGGCTGTGCGGGCCCGGGTCAGCGCGTCACTGCCTCACTCCCAGATCTGGATGCCGCGGACCAGGAAAGGTGCGTCCGGGACGAACGTGCCGCCACCCGGATAGGTGACGAAATCTCCCTCGGTCGAACATTCCTCGTCCTGGTACACCGTGACGTCGCGGGTCATCAGGTTCGCGAACGACGACCCGTCGAATCCTTCGGGCAGTGGCAGGCATTCCTCGGTATTGGCCGTGCGCAGGTCGAAACGCTGGATTTTGCCCGCGTAGGCATCGGACGGCCACAGGCAGAACTCGCCCTTGCGGCAGCCCGGATCGGTGCCCGCGTGGGCGGCTCCGACGCTGGTCAGCAGGCCGACCATGGCCAGGACAACGAGGTGCGGCAGGCGGGAACGAAGACGACGTGAAGACATGGTGGATTTCCCCTCCGGAATCGCGGCTTTCGTGGTGGCCGCGGTGAACGTGTGATTCCAGATTGGCGGGCGGGGGTGGGTTTGTCAGCCCGCTGTTTTGATTCTGTGGACAACTGGCCGGCGGCGGAGCAGTTGTCCACAGATGCAGCAAAAGGCCTCGCAAACGGCCGGAGATGGTGCTAGACCGGCCCCGTGCTGCCGCGCACCACGAGCGAAACCGGCACCTCGACCGGCGCCGGTGCCGAACCGTCGTCCAGCAGGCCCAGCGCGAGCTCCCCGGCGATCCGGCCCTTGGCCACGAGGTCCTGCCGGACCGTGGTCAGCGGCGGCGAGGACCACGAAGCCGGCGGGCTGTCGTCGAAACCGGCCACCGACAGCTCACCCGGCACGTTGATCCCCAGCTCGCGGGCCGCGGCGAGCACCGCCAGCGCGAGCTGGTCGGACATGCACAGCACCGCCGTCGGCCGCGGTGACGCCCCGAGCAGCGCGAACGCGCCGGCCATCGCGCTCTCCGCGCTCAGCCCGGCGGCCTCCTCGACGACGACCTCGCACGACCCCAGCTCGTCCAGGTAGCCGCCCAGTCGTTCGCGGACGTCGTGGAAGGGCGCGGCCGCGGCCTCGGCCACGGTCAGCCGGCCCCCGCCGGGCCGCAGGTGGCTGCACGCGGCGAAGACCCCGAACCGCCGGTGCCCCAGGTCCAGCAGGTGCCGCGCGGCCAGCGCCGCCCCGAGCCGGTCCGCGCAGCCGACCCGCGCCGTGCCGGGCAGCAGCGGCTGGTCGATCACCACGAGGGGCAGCCCCCGCGCGCGCACGGCTTCCAGCGAAGGAGCGCCGTCGGGCAGCGAGTACACGATCGCGATGTCGGCTTGGGCGGTGAGCACGCGGTCCGCGGGCGGCCCGCCGTGCTCGCCGCCGGGCAGGAGCAGCAGCGCGTGCCCGCGCGGGTCGATCACCCGCGCCAGCGCGTCCAGCGTCAGGTACAGCGCGGGATCGGAGAACGCCATCGACAGCGACGTGTCCAGCAGGACCGCGATCGCGCCTGTGCGGCTGGTCGCCAGGCTCCGCGCGGTCGGGTCCGGACCGGGGTAGCCCAGCTCGGCCGCCACCCGCAGCACCTGGTCCCGGAGCCGGGCGGACAGCTGGTCGGGCCGGTTGTAGGCGTTCGAGACGGTGGCGCGCGAGACGCCGACGGCGCCGGCGACGTCGTCGAGCGTGGGGCGGCGGCGCCGGGTCATCCGCGCAGTCTAACCACCGGCCGGTGGACTTTCTGAAGCGCTTAAGTCACGCTGGGAGCACGAAAGGGGGGCCCATGCGGGACCGGATCGCGGTGTTCACCGTGTTCGCCCTCAACGGGCTCGCGCTGGGGTCGTGGGCGTCACGCACGCCCGCGCTGACCGCGCAGGTACACGCCTCACCCGGGGTGTTCGGCCTGGCCCTGCTCGGTGCCAGCGTCGGCATGCTCGCCGCCGCCTCGGTGTCCGGGCGGCTGATCGAACGGGCCGGCGCCCGGGCGGTCGTCGCCGGGAGCACCGCGATGGCCGCCGGTTCGCTGGTGCTGATCGGCTTCGCGCCCACCGTCCCGCTGCTGGCCGGGGCGCTGCTGGTGATCGGCGCGAGCGTCGGAATGCTCGACGTCGCGATGAACGTCGCCGGCGTCGCTGTCGAACGCCGGCTCGGCAAGCCGGTGATGTCCGTGTTCCACGCCGGGTTCAGCTTCGGCGCGCTCGCCGGTTCGCTGGCCGCTGGCCTCGCCGCCGGCCACAGCTGGTCCCCGGCGCGGCACCTCACCGTGGCCGCCGTCGTCGCGGTCCTGGTGCTGGCCGCGGTGATCCGGGCCGTTCCGGGCATCCGTCCCGAGCACGCCGAAGCACCCGTCGGCACGCCGGCGCGGGCGCCGATCCGGCGGCCGGTGCTGTGGCTGCTCGCCGCGGTCGCGTTGTGCTCGGCCATCGCCGAGGCTGCGTCGTCGGACTGGTCGGCGCTGCTGATGACGGTCGAGCGCGGGGTCGGCCAGGGCGCCGCGGCCCTCGCGTTCGCGGGATTGCAGCTGGTCATGGGCTTGACCCGGCTGGCGGGCCCGTGGGCGCAACGCCGGTTCGGCCCGACGCGCTGCCTCGCCGCGGGCGCCACCCTCGCCGCGGCCGGCCTGGTCGCCGCGGCCACCATCCCGGTCGCCGCCGTCGGCTACGCCGGGTTCGCGCTGGCCGGCGCGGGCCTCGCCGCGTCCTTCCCGCTCGCGCTCAGCCTCGCCGGGGACGCCGGGAAGCGCGGCGACGGCACCGGCGGCGAACGCGAGATCGGCTTCGTCACCGCTGTCGCCTACACCGGCTTCCTGGGCGGCCCGCCGATCGTCGGCGGCATCGCGCAGGCGACGGACTACGACGTGGCGTTCGTCTTCGTCGCGCTCGTCGCGGCGTTGATCCTGCCCGCCGCGGTCGCCGCCCGGCGGTCGCGACGGCGGGAGGACGCGGAAGCCATGGTCGGCCGATAGCCGTTCCGGGTCCGAAATCCGTGCCGCGGCCCGCATTTCCGCCACGGCGCGGGCGTTGACAGTCCTCTGGTGCGCGAGGCAAGCTGAACCCCGTCGGTAAACTGAAATGAATACGGCGACGTTTCAATTTCAGGTCGGCTGATCGAGGTAGGGGCCTTGATCCGGGGAGGACGTCGTGAGGGTTGTACTGCTCGGCGGCGCGGGGGCGCTCGCCGGCCGGGGCGGGCGGTTCGGCGGCACGGGACTGACGCTCGTGCGAGACGCCGTGCCACGGCTCGTGCTGGTGCCGGTCGCGTTCCGGCTGGCGCTGTTCCTGCAGGCCGTCTGGTCCGGCGGCCCGCTGAGCGCGCCGGTGCTCTGGGTCGCGATCGCCCTATACCTGGTGCCGAACCTCTTCGAAGTCGCTTGGGTCTTCCGCCGGGCCACCGGAATCCGGCCGGTTCTGGCCGCCGATACCGCGTACACGCTCGTGACGAGCTTCGCCGCCGCCGTGTTCGCGGCGCAGTCACCCGAGCTGCTCGCCCTGACCTGGCCGAACATCATGGGCACGGTCATGGTCTGGACCCTGCTGCGCGGCGCGCCCGCCGGGGCGGTCGCGATCGCCGGCGCGCTGCTCCTGCGGTACGGCATGGCCGCGGTCTCCGGCACGTCGGCGCCCGCGACGTGGATTCTGCTCGCCCTGGTCGCGGCCGCCGCGACGGCGCTGGCCATCGTGCTGCTCGTCGCCGGGTCGATGCGGTTCGCGCTCGGGCTGGGCGAGCAGCGCGGCCGGGCCGCCGAACGGGAACGGCACCGCCGCGACGTCCACGACACCGTGCTGCAGGTGATGGAGTCCCTCGCGCTGCCCGCACCTGGGGACGCGCTCGACCCGCGGGGCAGCCTCGACCAGGTACGCCGCACCGCCCGCGCGCAGGCCCTGCGGCTGCGGCTGAGCCTCGACGGCGACGCGCCCGCCGAGCCGGGCGGGCTCGAACACCGCCTCGGCGCGCTGGCCGTCGAGATGACGGCCGACGGTCTCCGCGTCGACCTCGTGGTGCTCGCCAAGCCCACTGACGTCCCCGAAGCCGTCGTCAACGCCCTTCACGACGCAACCCGCGAAGCACTGCGAAACACCTTGAAGCACGCAAGAACGGCGAAGGCCGTGGTGTGTCTCGAAGAACGCGAAGACGTCATCACGGTGTCCGTACGCGATCACGGCACCGGCTTCGACCTCGGCGCGAGCCGCGCCGGATTCGGCATCGAGAACTCGATCCACGCGCGGATGGCCGAGATCGACGGCGCCGCGCGCATCGACTCGGCGCCCGGCCACGGCACCCGCGTCGTGCTGACCGCGCCGCTAAAGCTGGGTTTCCCCGTCGGGTGAGTCCCGCCACTGGGCGAACGGGCGGTCCAGCGTCCACTTGCCGTCCTGCTCTTCGAGGACGCGGTATTCGCATGTCAACGGGTTGGACAGGGACTCGAACAGCTCGATGCTCCAGCCGAAGAGCCGCCGGCACAGCAGCCGCAGCGTGAGCCCGTGGGAGACGATCAGGACCGTCTCCGGGTGAGATTCCTCGCGCATCCGCAGGTCCGAGAGGAACGCCGCGACGCGGTCGTCGACGTCCGCGCCCGACTCGCCGAACGGCAGCCGGTAGAAGAAGTGCCCGAACTCGTGCCGCCGCGCCTTCTGGATCTCCTGCTCGGCCGGGTCCTGCAGGTTGCCCCAGTCCTGCTCGCGCAGCCGCGGCTCCTGGACGAGCCGTTCGCACGAAGCCTGGATGTCCAGCAGCCGCAACGTCTGCCGGGTGCGCAGGTACGGGCTGACGTACACCGCGGGCCGCGTGCCGTCGAGCAGCCGCGCGATCTCCGGCGCCACCGCGCGGGCCTCCTGCTCTCCCTTGGCGGTCAGCGGCAGCGCGTGGTCGGGGATCCGCGTGTAGGCGAGCTCGTCGACGTTGCCGAGCGACTCGGCGTGCCGCAGCAGGATCATCTTCACGGCTCCCATCCTGCCCGTCACACGGGCCTGACCGGGGCTGGGCATACCCTCAGGGGCGTGTCCGCCACGAAATCCGACGTCCCCACCCAGCGCCGGGCGAGCGTGCTGCCGCTGCTCGTGGTCGGTGTCCTGCTGGCCGCCGTGGTCGCGATCGGCTTGATCGCGCTCACCGGCGGGGCCGGTTACGCCATCGCCGGCCTGCCCGACCCGGGGCTGGTCACCAAGTACGGCATCACCGTCATGCGCGTGGTGTCCGAATCCGCGTCGGTGATCTGCGTCGGGTCGCTGCTGCTGGCCGCCTTCCTGGTGCCGCCGCAGAAGTCCGGGACGCTCGGGCCCGAGGGCTACGGCGCCCTGCGCGTGGCCGGGATCGCCGCCTGGGTGTGGTTCGCCGCGGCCCTGCTCTCGGTCGCCTTCACCGCCGCCGACACCGCCGGCAAGCCGTTCGGCGACGTCCTGGACCCGCAGACGCTGCTCGACCTCGTCGGCGCCATCGAACAGCCGAAGGCCTGGCTGTGGACGGCGCTGATCGCGATCCTCGTCGCGCTCGGCTGCCGGCTCGCGCTCTCCTGGGGCTGGACGGCGGTGCTGTTCTTCGCCGCCGTCGGCGGGCTGATCCCGGTCGCCGTCACCGGGCACTCCGCCAGCGGCGGCTCGCACGACGTCGCCACCAACAGCCTGCTGTTCCACCTGGTCGCCGCGGCGCTGTGGGTCGGCGGCCTGGTCGCCCTGCTGGCGCTGGGGTACCGGCGCGGGGGCCACCTGAGCCTGGCCGCGCAGCGGTTTTCCAAGCTGGCCCTGGTCTGCTGGATCGTGATGGCGCTCTCCGGCGCGGTCAACGCGCTGGTCCGGATCGGCCTCGACGATCTGTTCACCACCGACTACGGCTTGCTCGTCGTGGCCAAGACGGTGGCCCTGCTGCTGCTCGGGGTGTTCGGCCACCAACAGCGCGAAAAGGGCGTCGCGAACCTCGTCGACGGCAAGGGCGGCGCCCAGCTGCTGCGCCTGGCCTCGGTCGAGATCCTGATCATGTTCGTCACCATCGGCATCGCCTCCGGGCTGGCCAGGACGCCACCGCCGGCGGACGCGATCACCCAGCCGTCCACCACCGAGCTGCTGATCGGCTACAACCTCGACGGCGCGCCGACGGTGTGGCGGCTGCTCTTCGACACCCGCTTCGACCTGGTCTACGGCACGCTCGCGCTCGTTCTCGGCGGCCTGTACCTCGCCGGGGTCCGCCGGCTGCTTCGCCGCGGCGACACCTGGCCGGTGGGCCGCACGGTCGCCTGGATCGCCGGCTGCGTGGTGCTGCTGATCGCGACGTCGTCGGGTGTCGGCCGGTACGCGCCCGCGATGTTCAGCGTGCACATGGGCAACCACATGCTGCTGTCGATGGTGGCGCCGGTGCTGTTCGTGCTCGGCGGGCCGGTGACGCTCGCGCTGCGCGCCCTGCCGGCCGCGGGCAAGGACGCCCCGCCCGGGCCGCGCGAGTGGCTCGTCGCCTTCGTGCATTCGCCGGTGTCGAGGTTCCTCACCCACCCCGTGGTCGCGCTGCTGCTGTTCGTCGGCTCGTTCTACGCGCTGTACTTCTCCGGCCTGTTCGACACCGCCCTGAACTACCACTGGGCGCACCTGGCGATGAACGGGCACTTCCTGCTCGCCGGGTACGTCTTCTACTGGCCGGTGATCGGCGTCGACCCGTCGCCGCGGCGGATCCCGTACCTCGGCCGGCTCGGGATGATGTTCGCCGCGATGCCGTTCCACGCGTTCTTCGGCGTGATCCTGATGAGCAAGCAGACGGTCATCGGGCAGGCCTTCTACGGCCAGCTGCACCTGCCGTGGGTCACCGACCTGCTCGCCGACCAGCGGCTCGGCGGTGGCATCGCCTGGGCCGCCGGCGAGGTTCCGGTGCTGCTGGTGCTGATCGCGTTGCTGGTGCAGTGGTCGCGTCAGGACGAGCGCGAGGCGAAGCGGCGTGACCGGCGCGAAGCGGCGACGGGCGACGAAGAGCTGAACGCCTACAACGCGATGTTGAAGAACCTCGCCGAGGGCAAGCGACCCTCGGGTTCCAGTTGAGGTTGAGCCGCCGTCCGGGTGCCGGGAAAACGGCCGTTTCGGTACTCTCGGCGTGATCTCGGGCTGACTTTCGGTAGTCCGACGGTGACCGGCGTCGAGCCGCGATCAGGTGCGCTCTACGATCGTGGGTATGGCCGAGTTCATCTACACCATGAAGAAGGTGCGCAAGACCGTCGGGGACAAGGTCATCCTCGACGACGTCAGCACCGCGTTCTACCCCGGCGCCAAGATCGGCGTGGTCGGGCCGAACGGTGCCGGTAAGTCCACCGTTCTCAAGATCATGGCGGGGATCGAGCAGGCCAGCAACGGCGAAGCGTTCCTCCAGCCCGGCGCCTCCGTCGGCATCCTCATGCAGGAGCCGGAGCTCAACGAGGAGAAGACCGTCCGGCAGAACGTCGAGGAGGGTCTCGGCGAGGTCAAGGTCAAGCTCGACCGGTACAACGAGGTCCTCAAGCTCATGGAGACCGAGTACACCGAAGAGCTGATGGAGGAGATGGGGCAGCTCCAGGAGGAGCTGGACCACGCCGACGCCTGGGAGCTCGACTCGACCGTCGAGCAGGCCATGGACGCGCTGCGCTGCCCGCCGCCGGACGAAGGCGTCTCCCACCTCTCCGGTGGTGAGCGCCGCCGGGTCGCGCTGTGCAAGCTGCTGCTGTCGGCGCCCGACCTGCTGCTGCTCGACGAGCCCACCAACCACCTGGACGCCGAAAGTGTCCTGTGGCTGGAGCAGTTCCTCTCCCGCTACGCCGGCGCCGTCCTCGCCGTCACCCACGACCGGTACTTCCTGGACAACGTGGCCCAGTGGATCATGGAGATCGACCGCGGCCGCGTCGTCGGCTACGAGGGCAACTACTCGACGTACCTGGAGAAGAAGCGCGAGCGCCTCGAGGTCCAGGGCAAGAAGGACCAGAAGCTTGCGAAGCGCCTGAAGACCGAGCTCGAGTGGGTGCGGTCCAACGCCAAGGCGCGGCAGACGAAGTCCCGTTCGCGCCTTGACCGCTACGAGGAGATGGCGGCGGAGGCGGACAAGCACCGCAAGCTCGACTTCGAAGAGATCCAGATCCCGCCGGGCCCGCGGCTGGGCAACGTCGTGGTCGAGGTCGAGAAGCTGCGCAAGGGCTTCGACGAGCGCGTCCTCATCGACGGCCTGTCGTTCGACCTGCCGCGCAACGGCATCGTCGGCGTGATCGGCCCGAACGGCGTCGGCAAGACCACGCTGTTCAAGACCATCGTCGGGCTCGAGGAGCCGGACGGCGGCGAGGTCAAGATCGGCGAGACGGTCAAGCTGTCCTATGTGGACCAGAACCGCGGCGGGATCGACCCGAAGAAGACCGTCTGGCAGGTCGTCTCCGACGAGCTGGACTACATCCACGTCGGGCAGACCGAAATGCCGTCGCGGGCGTACGTCAGCGCGTTCGGCTTCAAGGGCCCGGACCAGCAGAAGCCCGCGGGCGTGCTCTCCGGCGGTGAGCGCAACCGGCTCAACCTGGCGCTGACGCTCAAGCAGGGCGGGAACCTGATCCTGCTCGACGAGCCGACGAACGACCTGGACGTCGAGACCCTGGGCTCGCTGGAGAACGCGCTGGAGCAGTTCCCCGGCTGCGCCGTCGTGATTTCCCACGACCGGTGGTTCCTCGACCGGGTCGCGACGCACATCCTGGCTTGGGAAGGCACCGACGAAAACCCCGCGCAGTGGTTCTGGTTCGAGGGCAACTTCGAAGGGTACGAGAAGAACAAGGTGGAGCGGATGGGCGCCGAGGCTGCTCGCCCGCACCGTGTCACCCATCGCAAGCTGACCCGCGACTGAGGGGGCGGGTTTCCCCGTGGAAGCCAGCAAACAGCACCGGACGGGCCCGTTCTCGCGCAGTGAGAGCGGGCGCTCCGCCAATGCCGGGGGAACCCTCTCCGCAGTCGGACGGCTGATCGAGCGGGCGGACGCCCTGTACCTGCGGGCGCCCGAGCTCGCGCTCGTCCTCGGCGAGCGCGCGGCCGCGCTGGCCGAGGCGGCGAGCGCCGACGAGCAGTGGATCCGGGCCGAGAGCCTGGTCGTGTCCGCGCGCGTGCGGGTCGGCGACCGCCCGGGAACCGTCGGGCGCGCGGTCGCCGCCCTGCGCGCGGCCGAGCACGCGGGCTACGGCGACATCGCCGCGCGGCTGCGCATCGACCTCGCCGTCTGCGCCCGCAGCCTGGGCGTGCCGCTCACCGGCCTCGCCGCATTGCGGCCGGTGCTCACGGATCCGGTGGTCTCGCCGGTGCACCGCGCGGCCGCGTTGTGCCACCTGGTGGGCTGCCTGGGCCAGCTCGGGCGCAAGGCGGAGCTGGACCGGGTGCTCGTCGAGGCGGACAAGCTCGTCGTCGGCGACGACTCGCTGGGTGCGGACACCCAGCTGCTGGTGCGGGCGCTGCTGCGCGTCGGCACGGCCGCCCACCGGCGCCGCCACGGCGACCTGACGGCGGCGGCCGACGCCGCCCGGACCGGCCTCGGCTTCCTGGAGAAGCTCGACAACCCGGCCGACGACGGCGGCCTCGTCCGCATCCGGCTGGTGCTGCTGCTGGTGAGCACGCTGCTCGATCGCGGCGACGCCGAAATGGCGTACGAGATCGCGGAGCCGGTGCTGGCCGAGCCGGTGCGGGCGGCGGGCGTCGCGCCGATGGGCTGGCTGCGGCTGGCCGTCGCGACGCGCGTCCACTTGCCCGCGGGGGCCGGCGAAGCGGCGATCGAGCTGGTCCGCGAAGCCGTGGCGAGCACGGACCGGCACGGGCTGTCGGCGATCACCGCGCGGTTGTGGCTGGAGCTGGCGCAGCTGCAGGAGCGGTTCGGGCAGGCGGAGGAGGCCATCGCGTGCCTGTACCGCTCACGGGCGGCGGAGCAGCTGCACGCCCGGGCCCGGCGGCAGGCGTGCAGCGTGCTGGCCGGCGAGTTCGGCACGGGGCAGCCGGCCTCGGTGGACTTGGACGAGGTGCTGAAGGCGGTGCCGTCCGGGGCTTCGCCCCGAGCCGGGGGCGCCGCCACCCGGACCCCCGAAAGCAGCGTGCCGTCGCGGCCGGTCCCGGTCGCCGCGGCCGAGCCGGTTCCGGAGCCCGAGCAGCGGACGCCGGCGTGGTCGTTCGGGCGCCCGCGGGTGACCGCCGATGCGGCCGAGACGACGTTGATGCCGGCGGTACGGGACGAGCCCACGCCGCCGCCGGGACCCCGGCGGCCGGAGCCGATCGAGGTGCGCGCGCCGGAACGCAGGCCTGGGCCTGCCGAGCCGCGGTCGACGCGGGAGCCGGTCGCCTCGCGGCCGGGGCGAGGGGCGGATCAGCCCGAGTCCGGTGAGCCGCGGCCGGTGTTCCGGTCGGGGGCCGCCGAGACGAGGTCGGCGCGGGGGCCGGAGCTTGCCGAGCCGCGGTCGGCCGGGCACGGGTCGGAGCTTGGTGAGTCG
Source organism: Amycolatopsis sp. DG1A-15b (assembly GCF_030285645.1). Classification (GTDB taxonomy): domain Bacteria; phylum Actinomycetota; class Actinomycetes; order Mycobacteriales; family Pseudonocardiaceae; genus Amycolatopsis. Next base: position 5,435,771 of record NZ_CP127296.1, on the reverse strand, counting down.
GCCGAGCGTGGGGCTGGTCGGGGGGCTGAGCAGCGGCAGGGGCTCGCTGAGTCGGCGGGGCGTGGGACTGGGCGGCCGGAGCGCGGTCCGGAGTTTGGTGAGTCGGCCGAGCGTGGGGCTGGGCGGGGGTCCGAGCACCGGCCGGGACTCGCCGAGTCGATGGAGCGTCCGGTGGGCTGGGGTTCCGAGCACCGGCCGGAGCTTGGTGAGTCGGCGGAGCTTGCGGCTGGGCGGGGGTCGGAACACCGGCCGGGACTCGCCGAGTCGATGGAGCGTGCGGCGGGCTGGGGTTCCGAGCATCGGCCGGAACTTGGTGAGTCGGCCGAGGGTGGGGCTGGCCGGGGGTCCGAGCACCAGCCGGAGCTTGGGTCGGCGGAGCTTGCGGCTGGACGGGGGTCGGAGCGCAGTCCGGAGTTTGGTGAGTCGGTGGGGCGTCGACGGCGGCCGGAGCAGCGGTCCGAGCCTGGTGAGCCGCGGCCGGCCGAGCGTGGCCGGGAGCCGGACTTCGAGTCGGTGTCTCCCGGGCTGCGGCCGGAGGTTCGGCTGGAGCCGGGGCCGGAATACCGGTCCGAGCCGGCGGGGCGTAGGACCGAGCCTGCTGAGCCGCGGCCGGCGGAACGTGAGCGGGAGCCGGAGCCGGACTTCAAATCGGAGCCGGCCGAGATGCGGGGCGGTCGGGAGGCCGTCGAAACGTCACCCGAGGCGGCGCCGCCCGCGGAACCCGGCAAGACCAAGTTCTCCTGGGCCGCGCTGGCCGAAGCGCGGCTGCGGGAGACCGCGGCCGAACGGGAATCGGCGCCCACTCGCGTCACGCCGGCGTTGCCGCTCGCGCCCGAGCCCGCCGCCGAGCGGGAGCCGTGGGCGTCCGAGGGGCGGCGGCCGGAGCCGCAGCCGTCGACGCGCCACGACGCCGAGCACGGCTCGGAAGCCGCCCGTTCGGTGCTGGATCGCCTGGGCATCTCGGCCTCCGGGGGCGCCGGGGGCCGCCGCCGGGCGGAAGACGCCGACCGGCCGCGCGCCGAGGAACCGGCGCGTCCGGAGCCGGAGCTCGCCCCGCCGCCGCGGCCGGAGGACGAACCGCCGTCGGTGCCGGACTACCGCGAGGAAGCCGAGCCGTGGTTGCCGCGGCTGCGGATGCCACCGTCGCTGGAACCGATGGAGGACTTCGGCCACTGGACGCCGGCGACGGCCCCGTTCCCGGAGAGCTACGCCCGCGCGATCGCGGAGGACGAGCCCCCACCCGACGCCGGCCTCGCCGACCTGCTCGCCCGCGCCCTGGCCGAGCACCAGGCGGGCACGGCCAGCGCGGCGGCGCTGGTCAAGCAGCTCGACTCCCAGAACACGGGCCGCCGCAACGGCCACGGTCGCAACGGCCACGGCGCCGAGGTCCCGGACTCCCGCGGCCACGGCTCGCGCGACTGACCTGACCTACCTCGCCGCGCGGGGGCGCCCCCCGTTTTCCACGCTACCGAAGACCACCGACAGTTTTGCCGTCGTCCGCAAGCCCGGGGACCCACCCGGCGGCAAGTTCACCCCGGCCGGGGCCCAGTCGGTGAGACACCCCTGTTCGTCGCCGACCTGCCCCGGCCCGAACGCAGTGGGATCCGTCGCACCCCGGCGTCGCCGACCGGCCGACAGCGTTCGCCGAACGGCAGCGCGCCCGATCAACTGAACCGATCACGTTGGCCCCACGTCGGGTAACGTCCTCGGAGCACGGCTGGTCAGCGCCGCGCGGGAGCGCTGGAGACAACCCGTCAGTAGCTTGACCGATCACGCGAATTCCAAGCCCCGGAAGGGTTTTCGCGGCCCGGGGAACCTCCGGGTCTTCATGTGATCCCGGATCGCGGCGCATTAGTGTGGGGTGGCCGGCTCAACGCCGAACCGGCGCGGTGCCACCTCACGCAAACTGGAGAGTTGCCTCAAATGAGCTCGACCGGAGTCTCGTCCCTACCCGGAACCGGAGCCGACGCCGAACCCGAATTCGGCGCTTCGCGCTCCCCGGCCAGCCCGGAGCAGATCAGGGACGACCTGATCGACTCCGCCGCCGGGCTGGCGCCGGAGATCGGTGAGCTCATCCGGCTCTACTACCGGCACATCCCGCCCGAAGAGATCGTCGGCGACGAGCCCGTCAACCTGGTCGGCGCCGTGCGGTCGCACCTGCAGCTGGCCAAGCACCGGATGCCCGGCCGCCCGGCCGTGCGGCTGCTGAACCCGACCGTCGCCGAAGACGGCTGGGCCCGCGAAGCCACCGTCGTGCAGGTCGTCACCGACGACATGCCCTACCTGGTCGACTCGATCGCCGCGGAGTTCGCCCGGGACGGCGTCCAGGTGCAGCGGATCGTTCACCCGATCGTGGTGGTCACCCGTGACCTCACCGGCGAACTGCAGGAGGTCCACCCCGAAGCGGACCCGGCCGAGCCGCCCGCGAACTCGGCCGCCGAGTCGTGGATGTACATCGAGATCGACTTCGTCACCGATCGCAACCGGGCCCGCGAGCTCGACAACCGGCTCTCCAGCGTGCTGGGTGACGTCCGCGAGGTCGTCGAAGACGCCGAGAAGATGGCCCAGACGGCCTGCCAGCTGGCGAGCGAACTCGAGACGGCCCCGCCGCAGCTGCCCCAGGACGAGGTCGCCGAGGGCGCCCGCCTGCTGCGCTGGCTGGCCGACGGCCACTTCACCTTCCTCGGCTACCGCCGCTACGAACTGATCGACAACCCGCACCCCGACTCGAACGACCCGGCCCTGCGCGCGGTCCTGGCCTCCGGCCTGGGCGTGCTGCGCCAGGACAGCCTCGCCGCGCGCGGCCTGACCGCCGGCCCGGACACCGCCGCCACCGCCCTCGCGCCGACGCTGCTGGTGCTGACCCAGGCGAGCGCGCCCTCGACCGTGCACCGGCCGGTCTACCCGTACTACGTCGGCGTGAAGACCTTCGACGCCGAGGGCACCGTCACCGGCGAACACCGCTTCCTCGGCATGTTCACCACCACCGCGCTGCACGAGAACGTCCTCGACATCCCCGTCGTGTGCAAGCGGGTCCGCGAGGTCATCCACCGCGCCGGCTTCCCGATCGAGTCGTTCTCCGGCCAGCGGATGCTCGAGATCCTGCAGAACTGGCCGCGCGCCGACCTGTTCTCGGCCGACACCGACTCGCTCTACTCGACGACGACCGGCGCGATCACGCTCTCGGACCGCCGCCGGCTGCGGCTGTTCCTGCGCCGCGACCCCTACGGCCGCTTCTACTCCTGCCTGGTCTACCTCCCGCGCGACCGCTACACGACGCGCTCGCGGCTGGCGATGCAGGAAGTCCTGCTCGAAGAGCTCGAAGGCACCCAGCTCGAGTACAGCGCGCGGATCGGCGAGACCGTCCTGGCGCAGGTGCACTTCGTCGTGCACACCGACCCGGCACGCCGCCTCGAGCCGGACACGCTCAAGATCCAGGACCGGCTGAACGACGCCGTCCGCACCTGGGACGACCGGATGGTCGAGGCCGTCCTCGACGAACGCCGTGAGCGCGCCGACGGCGGCGTCGCGGTCGGGATCGTCGGCGAGGAATCGGCCACCGAGCAGGGCCAGCGCTTCGCGATGGTCTTCCCCGAGGGCTACAAGGAGGACTTCACCGCCGAAGAGGCGCTGGCCGACCTCCGCTCGCTCGACTCGCTCACCGACGAAGGCGACCTCGCGCTTTCGTTCTACCAGCCCGCCGACGCCGGGCCGGGGGAGCGGCGCTTCAAGCTCTACCTGCGCGGCGAGGGCGTCACGCTCTCGAAGGTGCTCCCGGTGCTGCAGGCCATGGGCGTCGAGGTGGTCGACGAGCGGCCGTACGAGCTGCACCGCGAGGACGGCGGCGCGTGCTGGATCTACGACTTCGGCCTGCACGTCGACCAGAAGATGCTCGACGAGTCCGACGGCGAAGCCGTCGCCGAGCTGCGCGGCCGCTTCCAGGACGCCTTCGAGGCCGCCTGGCGGGGCGACGCCGAGGTCGACGGCCTCAACGGCCTCGTCCTGCGCGCCGGGCTCACCTGGCGCCAGGCCGCCGTGCTGCGCGCGTACTCGCGGTACCTGCGCCAGGCCGGCAGCGCGTTCTCCCAGGACTACATCCAGAACACGCTGCTCAACCACACGCAGGTCGCGACCAAGCTCCTGCGGCTGTTCGAGGCCCGGTTCGCGCCCACGCTGTCCGACGCCGACCGCGAAGCCGCGACCGAAGCGCTGGCCGCCGAGCTGAACGCGATGATCGACGAGGTCACCAGCCTCGACGAGGACCGGATCCTGCGCCGCCTGATGGCCGTCATCCGGGCCACGCTGCGGACGAACTACCACGTCATGGGCACCGACGGGAGGCCGCGGCCGTTCCTGGCCATCAAGCTCGACCCGGCCGGCGTGCCCGACCTGCCCGAACCGCGGCCGAAGTTCGAGATCTTCGTGTACTCCCCGCGCGTCGAAGGCGTGCACCTGCGCTTCGGCCAGGTCGCGCGCGGTGGCCTGCGCTGGTCGGACCGGCGCGAGGACTTCCGCACCGAGATCCTCGGCCTGGTCAAGGCCCAGGCGGTGAAGAACGCGGTGATCGTGCCGGTGGGCGCGAAGGGCGGCTTCGTCGTCAAGCGCCCGCCGGCCCCGAGCGGGGACGCGAGCATCGACCGCGACGCCCAGCTCACCGAGGGCATCGCCTGCTACCGCATGTTCATCTCCGGCCTGCTCGACCTGACCGACAACCGCATCGAGGGTAAGACCGTGCCCGCCCCCGGTGTCGTCCGCCACGACGCGGACGACTCCTACCTGGTCGTCGCCGCCGACAAGGGCACCGCGAAGTTCTCCGACATCGCGAACGAGGTTTCCGCGCAGTACGGCTTCTGGCTCGGCGACGCGTTCGCCTCCGGCGGCTCGGTCGGCTACGACCACAAGGCCATGGGCATCACGGCGAAGGGCGCGTGGGAGAGCGTCAAGCGGCACTTCCGCGAGCTGGGCAAGGACACCCAGACCGAGGACTTCACCGTGGTCGGCATCGGCGACATGATGGGCGACGTCTTCGGCAACGGCATGCTGCTGTCCGAGCACATCCGCCTGGTCGCGGCGTTCAACCACATGCACGTCTTCCTCGACCCGGACCCGGACGCCGCCTCGTCGTTCGCCGAGCGGCGCCGGCTGTTCGACCTGCCGCGCAGCTCGTGGGACGACTACGACCGCTCGCTGATCAGCGAAGGCGGCGGGATCTACCCGCGCACGGCGAAGTCGATCCCGATCAGCCCGCAGGTCCGCGCGGCCCTCGGCCTCGAGGAGGGCGTGACGGCGCTGGCGCCGATGGACCTGATCCAGGCGATCCTGCTGGCCCCGGTCGAGCTGCTGTGGAACGGCGGCATCGGCACCTACGTCAAGGCCGAGACCGAAAGCCACCAGGCAGCTGGTGACAAGGCCAACGACGCCATCCGCGTCGACGGCAATCAGCTGCGCGTCAAGGTCTTCGGCGAAGGCGGCAACCTCGGCCTCACGCAGCTGGGCCGGATCGAGTTCGCCCGCAACGGCGGCAAGATCAACACCGACGCGCTCGACAACTCTGCCGGCGTCGACTGCTCCGACCACGAGGTCAACATCAAGATCCTGCTCGACCACCTCGTCCAGACCGGCAAGCTCGAGCGCGAACAGCGCAACGAGCTGCTGGAGGAGATGACCGACGAGGTCGGCGCGCTGGTCCTCAAGGACAACTACCGGCAGAACGCCGTTCTCGGCGTCAGCCGGGCGCACGCCGCGCCGATGCTGTCGGTGCACGCCCGCCAGGTGCAGGCGCTGGTGTCGGCGGGCGCGTTCGACCGCAAGCTCGAGGCGTTGCCGAGCAACTCGGAGTTCCGCGAGCTGGAGAAGGCGGGCAAGGGCCTCACCTCGCCGGAGCTGGCGACCCTGCTCGCGCACGTCAAGCTGGAGCTGAAGGACGAGCTCCTGGCCAGCGACCTGCCCGACTCGAAGGTGTTCGCGGCCCGGCTGCCCGAGTACTTCCCGAAGCCGTTGCGCGAGCGGTTCGGCTCGGCGATCGGCGAACACCCGCTGCGCCGGCAGATCATCACCACGCTGATCGCCAACGAAGTGGTCGACGGCGGCGGCATCTCGTTCGTCTACCGGCTGATGGAGGAGATGAACGCGACGGCGACGGACGCGGTGCGCGCGTACGCCGTGGTGACGCAGGTGTTCGACCTGCCCGCGCTGTGGAAGGAGATCGACGCGCTCGACAACGTCGTGCACACCGACGTCGCCGACGCGATGGTGCTGGAGACGCGGCGGCTGCTCGACCGGGCCGCGCGCTGGTTCCTCACCAACCGGCCGCAACCGCTGGCGCCGCTCTCCGAGATCAAGCGCTTCAGCCGGGTGCTGGGCAAGCTCGTGCCGAAGCTCGGCGACCTGCTGCGCGGCCGCGAGGCCGAGTCCGTGCAGGCGCACGCGGACGAGCTGATCGACGCGGGAGTGCCGGCGAGCCTGGCCCGCCGGGTGTCGCTGCTGCTGCACACCTACGGCCTGCTCGACGTCACCGAGGTGGCCGAGCTCGCCGAGCAGCAGATCGGCGTGGACGCCGTGCACAGCCCGGCCGAGACAGCGGAGCTGTACTACGCGCTCTCGGCGCACCTGGACATCGACCAGATGCTCACCGAGATCAGCAAGCTCGAACGCGGCAACCGCTGGCACGCGCTCGCCCGGCTTTCCCTGCGCGACGACGTCTACAGCTCGCTGCGGGCGATCACGCTGGACGCGTTGCGGCACAGCGATCCCGGCTCGTCCGGGGACGCGAAGATCGCGCAGTGGGAGAAGACGAACGCGTCCCGGCTGCAGCGGGCGCGCGTCGCGCTCGACGAGATCACCAAGTCCGGCCGGCTCGACCTGGCGACGCTTTCGGTGGCGGCCCGCCAGATCCGGAGCACGGTGCGATGACCTACGTTGCGCACGTCCGCCCGCGCTGGACGGACATGGACGTCTACGGCCACATCAACCACGCGAAGCTGGTGACGCTGCTCGAAGAGGCGCGCATCCCGCTGTTGTTCAGCGCGGCGGTCGAGGCGGGGCTGGAGCAGCTGCCGAAGGGCATCGTCGTGGTGCGGCTGGAAGTGGCCTACAAGGCGCCGATCGTGGTGTCCGGGCAGCAGCTGCGGATCGACATCGACCTGACCGAGCTGCGCGCGGCGAGCTTCACACTGGCCTACCGCGTCCACACCGGGCCCGGAGAGGACGACCCGGTGGCGGTCACGGCGGAGACGCTGCTGGCGCCGTACGACACGGTCGAGCTGCGGCCGCGTAGGCTCACCCCGGCCGAGTCGGAGTTTCTGAAGCAGGGGTTCGCGGATGCCTGAGTTGTTCGTGCCGGACGCGGCCGACCGGGAGACCCTCGGGGCGTTCGTCGCCCGTGCGGTCCGGCTGGACGGCCAGACGGCCGTCCGGTTGCGGCAGCGCGGCGACGGCGTGGTCGAGGCCTGGACGGCGACGCCGTTCGAGTGCCTGGCCACCCGCGCGGTGGCCGGCGACGTCACCCCCGGCGACGTCACGGTGTCCGGCAACGAGCTGCTCGCGGCGCTGACCGTGGCCGGCGGGCCGCGGATGGACCCGGGCCCGGCCCGCGACCTGCTGTGGCACGGCGAGCTGCCACCGTCGGGCCGCTGGCCGCTGATCGACGAGCTGCCGGCGCAGGTGGTGTCCGAGCTGGCGGACCGTGGCGTGACCCTGGCCAGGGACAACGCCGGCCCGCACGGTACGCCGCCGGCGTCCCTGATGGACCAGGCGGTGCTGACCGTGAGCGGCGGTTCGGTCGAGGTCAAGGTGCAGATGCGCTGCCTGTTCGCGATGTCCGGCATGGGGTTCGTGGACTCGGACGTGGCCGGAGACGTCGTCCGCGTGACGGCGACGGACTCGTGGCTGCGCCTCGACGCCCGGTACGGCGCGATCGTGCGGCGCCGGCACGCGCTGCTGCCGCTGCTCTTCTGACGGCGCTGTTCTGACGAAGTCCTTACGGCGGCCACCGCTCTTCGCCGGGCGGTGGCACGCTGGAGGCATGAGCTCGGACGAAGACCCGACCGCGGACTTCCTGGAGGAAGTCCGCGTTTCGGAGCCGCACTGGCGGCAGGACCGTCCGGCGGGAGAGCGGGCGCCGGAGCGCGCCGAACGACCTGAGAGGTGGGGCCGCACGCGTGCGGCGGGCCGGGCGGCCGCCCAGGCGGCGCCCTACCTCCAGGCCGCGGCGCTGGTGGCGTGGCTGGCGAGCGGCGCCTTCGACGACGGCTCGGGCAACCAGAGCTAGACGAGCCAGGCGGCCGAGTCCGCGGCCAGCTTCCCCTCGACCAGCGGACTGCTCGACAACAGCACCTCACCCGGCGGCAGCGCGATGGGCGAGGCCGAGGTGTTCAGCGCGCACACCAGCCCGCCACCCTTGCGGCGGAACGCGAAACACCCCGCGGGCGCGCCGTACCACTCCAGTTCGTCGCCGCCGAACGCCGGATGCGTCTTCCGCAGCTCGATCGCCTGCCGGTACAGCGAGAGCGTCGAGTCCGCGTCCTCGATCTGCTTCTCGACCGTCAGGCCGGCCCATTCCGCCGGCATCGGCAGCCAAGTCCGCGGGTTGCGCGAGAACCCGAACGGCGGCAGGTCGCCCTCCCACGGCAGCGGGACCCGCGCGACGTCCCGCCCGTACTCGGCCCCGCTGGTCTTCGCGCGCGGATCCGCCATGTCCGACGGGGACAGCTCGACGTTCGCCAGCCCCAGCTCTTCGCCGTTGTACAGGTACACCGCGCCGGGCAGCGCCAGCTCCACCAGCGCCATCGCCCGCGCGCGCCGCACGCCCACCGCACCGCCGCCGTAGCGGCTGACCTGCCGCCAGACGTCGTGGTTGCCCAGCGTCCAGGTCGCCGGGGCGCCCGTGCGGGCCGGGACCGTGAGGGAGCGCTCGATGGCCGTGCGCATGGCGTCGGCGTCGAAGTGGGTCAGCACCAGCCGGAAGTTGAACGCCAGGTGCAGCTCGTCGGGCCGCAGGTAGCGCGACAGCCGTTCCTCGTCGGTCACCCAGATCTCGCCGACCGCCATCGCGTCCGGGAACTCGTCGAGCACCTTGCGGATCATCTGGTGGATCTCGTGGACGCCGTCGTGGTCCCAGCGCGGGTCGTAGTAGTGGCTCGGCCCCAGTGCGTCGGCGCGCGGGTCCATGTCCGGCAGGCCGGGCGGTTTGGCCATGCCGTGCGCGACGTCGATGCGGAAGCCGTCGACGCCGCGTTCGAGCCAGAACCGCAGGGTGCGTTCGAGGTCGGCGGCGACCTCCGGGTTGGCCCAGTTCAGGTCCGGCTGCTGCGGCGCGAACAGGTGCAGGTACCACTGCCCGTCCGGCACCCGCGTCCAGGCCGGGCCGCCGAACGCGCTGACCCAGTTGTTCGGCGGGTCCTCGCCCTTCGGCCCGACGCCGTCGCGGAAGATGTAGCGGTCCCGTTCCGGGCTGCCCGGCGCGGCGGCCATCGCCGACTTGAACCAGGCGTGCTGGTTGCTGGTGTGGTTGGGGACCACGTCGACGGTGACCTTGATGTTCCGCTTGTGTGCCTCGGTGAGCAGCACGTCGAAGTCGCCGAGGGTGCCGAACATCGGGTCGACGTCCCGCGGGTCGGCGATGTCGTAGCCGTGGTCGGCCATGGGGGAGCGGTAGAACGGCGTCAGCCACAGCGCGTCGACGCCCAGCAGCTCCAGGTAACCGAGCCGGGAGTGGATGCCTTCCAGGTCCCCGACGCCGTCGCCGTCCGAGTCGGCGAACGAACGTACGTAGACCTGGTAGAAGACGGCGTCCTGCCACCAGGCTCCCGGTTTCATACGAAGCTGTTCATCATGCTGTGCGCAGCCATCTCCAGGTAGGCCCAGAGCTGCCCGCGGTACGGCTCTTCCAGGTTCTCCTCGTCGACGGCGATCCGGATGCAGCGCAACCAGGCGTCCCGCTCGATCGGGCCGATCTTGAACGGCGCGTGCCGCATCCGCAGCCGCGGGTGCCCGCGCTGGTCGGAGTAGGTGTGCGGGCCGCCCCAGTACTGCATGAGGAACAGCCGGAACCGCTCCTCGGCCGGACCCAGGTCTTCTTCCGGGTACAGGGGCCGCAGGACCTCGTCGCGCGCCACTTCCTCGTAGAACCGCCCGACGATCCGGCGGAACGTCGGTTCGCCGCCGACCGCTTCGTAGAGGTTCGCCGGTTCGCTCACTGCAGACACGCCTTCCATTTTGCCCCTGGGGTGCGGGTTCCCGACGGCCGGTCCGCTCAATACCGGTTCGTCGCGAACCCGCTCCCCAGCGTAACGGCGCTCGCGGCGGCTACTTACCGGCCGCCGGGGCCGCGGGCGGGAACAGCCGGCCGAGGGGCGGGTCGAAGCCGGCCTCCTCCAGGGCCGCCAGCAGCTGGGCGCGCAACGCCCGCTGCACCGCCCACTGCTTGCCCGGCCGCACCTTCACCGTCAGGCGCAGCTGGAGGCCTTCCGGTGTGACGCTTTCCACACCCAGCATCTCCGGCGGCTCGAGGATGTTGTCCTTCAGCGCGTCGCTTTCGGTGGCCGTGGAGGCCGCCTCCGCGAGCACCGTCGCCGCGCGCTCGACGTCGGCGGTGTAGCCGAGCGGGACGTCGACGAGCGCCACCGCGAAGCCCTGGCTCGAGTTGCCGACGCGCAGCACCTCGCCGTTGCGGACGTACCAGACCGTACCCTTGACGTCACGCAGCGTCGTGATCCGGAGGCCGACGGACTCGACCGTGCCGGACGCCTCGCCGACGTCCACGACGTCGCCCACGCCGTACTGGTCCTCGACCATCATGAAGATCCCGGACAGGAAGTCCTTGACCAGGTTCTGCGCGCCGAACCCGATCGCGACGCCGATGATGCCGGCCGACGCGATGATCGGGCCCAGGTTGATGCCGAGTTCGCCCAGCACGAGGATGAACGCCAGGCCGTAGACCAGGAACGTCGCCATCGACTTGAGCACCGAGCCGATGGTCATCGCGCGCTGGCGGCGCCGTTCGATGATGGCGGTCCCGAGCACCTCGGGAGCGCGTTCGCGCAGCGGGCGCAGCATCGACGGGAGCTTGCCGCCCGTCTTCGGCAGGGTCGTGACGCGGTTGATCAGCCTTCTCAGGATCAGGCGCACCACGAACGCGATCACGATGATCATCAGGATCTTGACCGGCTTGGTGATGAGCCAGTTCGCCGAGCCCGCCAGCCACACGTTGTTCGTGAGGTCGTACACCTGGAAACAGAACGTGCTCGGATCTCTGATGCACGGCGTGTCGGCGGAGGGGAGCAAGGGGAGCACGGGGGTTCGTTCATCCTTCCGATCGGGTCGGACACCCCAACGCCGAGTGGATGTTGGGTCGCGGGGATGTGACACGTCTTGTAACACACGTGCGCTGGGGGCCTGTTCTGTGGTCGACTATGCCTACGCCCCTGGAGGTGGTCGAGTGCCAGACCGACAACCCAGCCCCCGCGGCGTCTCCGGCCAAGCCACGGCCGACGAGACGCCAGAGGTGGTTCTGCGTGCCTACCCGGGGGGTTCCGCATCCGGCGGAGCCGTCCCGGCCGGGCCGGGGACCCGCCCAGGGGGAGTGACCCGCCCGCCCGGACAGCGTAGTAGAGGCCGGGATCCGGCCGCCCCGACGTGGGGTCGGCGCCGGGTGCTCCTGCTCAACGCCACCTTCGAGCCGCTGACCGCGTTGCCGCTGCGGCGCGCGGTCGTGCTCGTGATGTGCGGCAAGGCCGAAGTGGTCCACGGTGACCCCGGCGGGATCGAGCTGCACTCGGCGAAGGTTTCGCTGCCGGTGCCCTCGGTGATCCGCCTCAGCACGTACGTACGCGTACCGTATCGCGCGCAGGTACCGCTGACGCGAGCCGGGCTCATGCACCGCGACCGGTATCGCTGCGCCTACTGCGGGGGGCGGGCCGAGACGATCGACCACGTCATCCCGCGCAGCCGGGGCGGCCCCCACAGCTGGACCAACTGCGTTGCCTGCTGCGCCAAGTGCAACCACCGCAAGGCGGACCGGCTGCTCTCGGAGATCGGCTGGCGGCTGCGCATCGTCCCGCGGGCGCCCCATGGCCCGCACTGGCGGCTGCTCGCGCACTCCAAGGAGGCCGACCCGCTCTGGCGGCCGTATCTCGGCTCCGCCGCTTGATCTTCCCGGGTCCAGGTGGCGGAGCGCCCCCGGACAAGCCGGCGCCCCGGCTGCCTGTGCGGCGGCCGGGGCGAGCCGGGTGCTTGCGCGACGTGCTCAGGTAGTACGCGCGGCCCTGGAGGACGGGTCAGGCAGCGAGGGCGAAATCGCTCTGGCAGGTGACGCGGGTGCCCATGGTGACGCGGGTGCCGCCGGTGACGCGGGTGCCTCGCGTGACACGAGTGCCGCAGGTGACTCGCGTGCCGGCCGTCACACGCGTGCCCATCGTGACGCGAGTGCCCCGGGTGACCCGGGTCCCACGGGTGACCCGCGTGCCCGCCGTCACCCGGGTGCCCATGGTGACGCGCGTTCCGGCCGTCACCCGAGTACCGCGAGTGACGCGTGTACCCCGCGTAACCCTTGTGCCCGCCGTCACACGTGTTCCGGGCGTGAATTCGATGTCGCTCAGTGACGAGGTGGTCTCGGTGATCGCCTGTGCGGGCGTCTGGACGCTGTTCATGGCAAGGCCTCCTGGGACCGGTGCGTTACCTGCTGGGGCTGAGGCGCGGGGCGCAAGGCCCGTACAGGTGAAAAAGCTACGAGGATTTCAAGGCCCCGACAAGACGACAGCGGCGGGTGCGGCCGCCTGTACGTTGAGTTGCAACCTTTCGGCCCGACGGTCTTCGCCCCAACGTTCCAGTGGCCGCGAGCCAAGCGGCGGACGGCACTCGACTTACGACGAACGGTCGAGTGCGCCGCGCGCGGTGGGCGTGGAGGTCATCCGATACGCTCAGCGCCGTGAACGTTGTCGAGACGATCGTGGTCTTCGCCGTGATCCCGCTGGCCATCTACGGCCTCGCCGGGCTGCTGACGCTCCGGCGCAGGTCCGGCGGTGCCGCGCGGCACCGCACCGGCCAGGCCTGGGAGTACCCGGCCATGTGGTGGAGCGCCAACCCCGACGGGGCGGGACACCGGCACGCCGGCACCGAGAACAGCGCGCCCGAGGGCGCCCCGACCGCGGCGGGAGGCGCTCGTGGCAACTGGTGAGCTGACGAAGCGCGTCGACGAGTCCGAGCTGGGCTATGGAGAGGCTCTCACGGCCACCGGGCGGGTGTCCGCGGCCAAGATGTACGAGCCGGAGGCGCCGTCCGGGCCGTTCAACACCCGCCAGCTGGCCCGCCTGGACGAGGCACTGACGTTCGCGAGCCGCGAGACCGGCTTGGACTTCAGCCTGTACCTGGGCGAGCTGGGCGAGGACAGCCGCCCGGCGGCGGAGAAGCTGCACGCGACGACGACGGACCCGTCGAACTCGGTGCTGATCGCGGTCTCCCCGGGCGAGCGCAAGATCGAGATCGTCACGGGCAAGGCGGCGCACCTGCGCCTCCCGGACCGCGGCGCCAAGCTGGCGGTGGCGAGCATGGTGGCGTCGTTCAAGGAGGGCGACCTGGTCCGCGGACTGGTCAACGGCCTGGTGAACGCGCTGCGGATGCTTTCGGACCAAGCGGGTCCCGCGCCGCGCTGATCTTTCTGGCTTCGAAAGGGCCCTGTACCTCGGTTGAGGTGCGGGGCTCTTTCTTGTTTGGCTGTGTGAGCTCTGCCGGGTGGTTCCCGCCGGCCCGAACGCCGGATTGTTCAACGGCCCCCAGGCCGTGTCAAGGCGGGAAAGCGTGCCTTGACACGGCCTGGCGGCCGCTGAGGCGGCTGCGTATCGGGTCGGCAGGGGGGTGTGGCCGGAGGGCGGCTTGTGCCGGGGTGAGCTGGGTCGGGCGCGGTGGGGCCGAGCGGCTTGCGCCGGGGTGAGCTGGGCCAAGGCACGCTGGGCCCGACGAGCCGTGTCGGGCGCGGCCGCGGCTGAAGGCGCATCCGCTCGCGAAGGCGGGCCGTGCCGGGGGCACGACCCGCCTTCGTACGCGAACTCAGGCCTGTGCGTCGAAGTCCCGCGCGGCCAAGGCGCGGACGATGCCCGCGCGGCCCTCCGACACCAGGCGCCTGAGGGCCTGCGGGTGGTCGCCCTCCAGCCACTCGTCCGAGGCCGTCACCGTCTCCGCGGCGACCGCCCAGGACGGGTACAGCCCGATTGCGATCGGCTGGGCCCGCTCGCTCGACCGCCGCTGCCACACCTCGTCGATCACCTCGAAGTAGCGAGGCACGTACGACCCCAGCAGGGCCTTCTGGCCCGGGTGGGAGAAGCCCGAGATCAGCGAGTCGCTGACCGCGTTCGGCAGCTCGTCGTCGTACACCGCTCGCTGCCACGCGTCGGCCTTGGCCTCCGTTGTCGGGCGCAGCGCTCGGGCGCGCTCCGCCTGGCGGCGGCCCGTTGCCGTGTTGTCGCGGGCCAGCTCCGCGTCGATCTCCGGTGCGGCCGCCTTGCCGTGGGCGACCAGCGCGTGCAGCAGCCGCCAGCGCAGGTCCGTGTCCACCGTCAGGCCCGGCAGGGGGGCCGAACCGTCGAGCCAACCGGACAACGCCGACAAAGCAGAAGCATCCAGCACCGACCCGGCCAGCGAGTTGACGAACGCCAGCTGGTGGTCCGAACCCGGCTCGGCGCCGCGGACCAGCTCCAGCAGGCGCGCGGTGAAGGCCGGCCAGCCCGTCTCGGCCGCCCACTTCTGCTCCGCGTACGAGTTGAGCGCCGTCTGGGCCTGCAGCAGCAGCCGCTGGACCACGCCGACCTCGGTCTCCGTGTGGATGCCGCGCTGCACCAGCGTCACGAAGTCGCGGGCCTTCAGCTCGGCTTCGCGGGTCATCTCCCACGCCGCCGACCAGCACAGCGTGCGCGGGAGCGGCTCGGTGATGTCGGCGACGCGGTCGATCAGCGTGGTCAGGGACGCCGGGTCGAGGCGCATCGTGCAGTACGTCAGGTCGTCGTCGTTGACCAGGACCAGCTTGCCCGCGGGCAGCCCGACCAGGTCCGGCACCTCGGTGCGGTCGCCGTCGACGTCCAGCTCGACCCGCTGGGTCCGGACGATCTTCCCGGACGAGTCCTCGTCGTAGACGCCGACCGCGACGCGGTGCGTGCGCAGCTCACCGGCGCCCGGCTTCGCGCCCGACTGCACGACGGCGAAGGACGTGAACCTGCCGTCCGCGCCGACCTCGTAGCGCGGGCTCAGCGAGTTCAGCCCGGTGGTCTCCAGCCACTGCGCGCTCCACCACGACAGGTCGCGGCCGGACGCCTCCTCCAGCGCGCCCAGCAGGTCGGCCAGCGTGGCGTTGCCCCAGGCGTGCTTGCCGAAGTAGACCTTCAGGCCGTCGAGGAAGTGCTCGAGCCCGACGTAGGCGACGAGCTGCTTGAGCACGCTCGCGCCCTTGGCGTAGGTGATGCCGTCGAAGTTGACCTCGACCGCGTGCAGGTCGACGATGTCGGCCGCGATCGGGTGCGTCGAGGGCAGCTGGTCCTGCCGGTAGGCCCACGACTTCTCGATGTTCGCGAAGCTGGTCCACGCGTTCTTGTACTCGGTCGCCTCGGCCTGGGCCAGCACGCTCGCGAAGGTCGCGAACGACTCGTTCAGCCACAGGTCGTCCCACCAGCGCATGGTGACCAGGTCGCCGAACCACATGTGCGCCATCTCGTGCAGCAGCGTCTCGGCGCGCCGCTCGTAGGCGTAGCGGGTGACGCGGCTGCGGAAGACGTAGTCCTCCAGGAAGGTCACCGCGCCGGCGTTCTCCATCGCGCCCGCGTTGAACTCCGGCACGAACAGCTGGTCGTACTTGGAGAACGGGTACGGCGTGCCGAACTTCTCGTGGTAGAAGCCGAAGCCCTGCTTGGTCTCGGTGAACAGCCGGTCGGCGTCCATGTGCTCGGCCAGCGACGCGCGGCAGTAGATGCCGAGCGGGATGGTCTTGTGGTCGTCGGTGTACTCGTCGCGCCATTCGGCGTACGGGCCGGCGACCAACGCGACGAGGTAGGTGGAGATCCGCTCGGACTCCTTGAACACCGTGCGGACGGCGCCTTCCGGCGTCTCCTCGGCGGACTCCACGATGGCGTTGGAGACGACCTTCCAGTCCTTCGGCGCGATCACCGTGAGCCGGTAGACCGACTTCAGGTCGGGCTGGTCGAAGCAGGCGAACATGCGCTTGGCGTCCGCCGTCTCGAACTGCGTGTACAGGTAGACGCCGTCGTCGACCGGGTCGACGAACCGGTGCAGGCCTTCGCCGGTGTTCATGTACCGGCAGTCGGCGGTCACCGTGAGCTCGTTGGACGCGGCCAGCCCGGCCAGCGCGATGCCCTTGTCCTCGACATACGCGCTGACGTCGACGTCCGCGCCGTTCAGGGTGGCCGAGTGCACGCGGTCGGCGACGATGTCGACCCACGTCGATTCGCCGGCCCGGGCGCTGGAGAACCGGACGGTCGTCGTCGACGCGAAGGTCTTCTCCCCGGGTCCGCCGTGGCCGTCGGTCAGATCGAGCTCGATGTCGTAACCGGTGACGTCGAGCAGATCCGCGCGCAGCTTGGCTTGGTCGCGGGTCAGGTTGGGGGCGGGCACAGGCACCTCTGGTCGTTGGTATCGGTTTTCAACTCCCCGCATCCAATCATGGGGACGGGGTGGCGGGCGATAAGGGAACAACCCCGCGTTTCCCGGTGTTGGCCTCCTCGTGTGGGGGTCCGCCCACATCGAGACGTAACTCAGGAGTACCCCGATGACCGCTGCCGAGCAGCCCACGAAGGTCGATTTCTACTTCGACCCGATCTGCCCGTTCGCGTGGATCACCTCCCGCTGGATCCTGGAGGTGGAGAAGCACCGCAACCTGGACCTGCACTTCCGGATCATGAGCCTGTCGGTGCTCAACGAGGGCCGGGACGAGCTGCCCGAGCAGTACAAGGAGCTGCTGGCGAAGGGCTGGGGCCCGGTGCGCGTGGCCGTCGCGCTGTCGCAGCTCAAGGGCGAAGAGGTGCTGCGCGAGTACTACACCGAGTTCGGCACGCGCTACCACAACCAGGGGAACAAGGACTACGACGCGGTCATCGCGGAGGCTCTGGCCGCGATCGGCGCACCGGCCGAACTGGCCGACGCCGCGCACTCGACCGAGTACGACGAGGCGCTGAAGAAGAGCCACCACGAGGGCATGGACCCGGTCGGCATGGACGTCGGCACCCCGACGATCCACATCGACGGCGTCGCGTTCTTCGGCCCGGTCCTCACCTCGATCCCGCGCGGCGAAGACGCCCTGAAGGTGTTCGACGGCGCGGTGGCGCTTTCGAGCTACCCGGACTTCTTCG
This sequence comes from Amycolatopsis sp. DG1A-15b, assembly GCF_030285645.1. Taxonomy (GTDB): domain Bacteria; phylum Actinomycetota; class Actinomycetes; order Mycobacteriales; family Pseudonocardiaceae; genus Amycolatopsis. The sequence continues at coordinate 5,418,426 of NZ_CP127296.1, read as the reverse complement.
AGCTCAAGCGCACCCGCTCGGGCGAACTGAACTTCGACTGAGCGGCTTCAGGGCGTCGCGAGGGCGGCCAGGGTGACGTCACTGGGGTAGCGGGACGCGGCCACGGCGGCCACCTCGGTCGTCTCGCCGCGGCCCACGCCCGCCTTGAGGGTGATCAGCTCGTGCAGGCCGTCGCGGTGGTAGCGGAGGAACTCCGCGTCGACCGGGTCGCCGTGGCCGGGGACGATGACGCGGGGTTCCAGCGCGAGGATCACGTCGAACGCGGCCGGCCAGGCGGTGAGGTCGGTTTCGGAGCTGAACGAGAACTCGCTGAACCCCGCTTCGGCGTGCTCGACGACGTCGCCGCCGAAGACGACCGCGGCGTCCGGGACGTGGACCACCACGTCGTGGTCGGTGTGCGCGCGCCCGGGGTGCAGCAGGACCGCCGTGCGGCCGCCGAGGTCCAGCTCGACGCGGCCGGTGAACGTGTGGTCCGGCACCGCGATGGTGGTGCGGGAAATCGCGTCGGCGATCTCCGGCTTGCCCTCCTTGCGGTAGTGGGCTTCCCAGGTGGCGCGGCGGGCGTCGGGATCCGCGCGCACCTCGGCCGCGCAGCGCTCGTGCGCCCAGACCTCGCAGGGCAGGAACGCCTCGGTGCCCCAGGCGTGGTCGAAGTGCGCGTGCGTGTAGACCACGGCCCACGGCAGCGGCGTGAGTTCCCGGACCGCCGCGGCGAGCTCGGCGCCCTGCTCGAGGTCGCCGCGGGTGTCGACGACCAGGCAGCGCTCGGCGCCCACGACCAACCCGACGGTCAGGTCCAGCTCCTCGTAGCGGCGGGCGTGGACGCCCTCGGCGACCTCGATCCAGCGGCCGGTCATGCCAGTACTCCTTCGGTCAGGACGGGAGCGGTCTCGCTCACATCGATCCGGGCGGCCAGCGCGACGTCGCCGCCGTGGCCGGCTTCGATGAGCTCGCGCCCCGACACGCAGCTTGCCAGGGCCGTGACGTCGACGGCCCGCGCGGCGAGGGCGGCTTCGGCGGACAGCGAAAGCCCGTGGCCGGCCAGTGCGGCGGCGATCGCCCCGGCGCCCAGCTGGTCTTCGACGCACGGCCGCAGCGGGCCGAACGTTTCGCTGTGGCCGAAAACGTTCACGCCCCAGCGTTCCCCGGCCGCGATCAGCCCGATCGGGCCGCCCAGCCCGGCGGCCTTCGCGGCGACGGCGGCGGCGTTGCGCAGGCAACCCGCGAGCACGTGCGCGCCGGTCGCCGCGGCGGCGTCGCACAGGGTCGCGCCGTTGGGCGACGGGAGCGCCAGCAGCGTTCCCGGAGGGATTTCCGTCACAGAAGACGGCCGCAGGGTGAAGCCGCCCTCTCCCGCGATGACCGCCCCGGCCGCCCGTGCCCGGGCGATCCCGCGTTCGTCGCGCCACCGGACCGGCAGCACCCGGCCGCCCCGGCCGACGACGAGGTCCGTGGTGGTGCTGAAGGAGAGCACGTCGACGACCACCAGCACCGCGCATTCGCGGCCGAGCGCGGCGACCCCTTCGGCACCCCAGTCGAGCCGGACGTCGCTGCCGCTCTGCTCCCAAATCCCCACCCCCGGAGCATGCCCGAAACCGGGCGTGGTGGCAGACTCCTGGCCGTGCGTGTCTACTTGGGATCCGACCATGCCGGTTTCGAGCTGAAGAACCACCTGGTGGCTCACCTGGAGAAACAGGGCCACGAGGTGACCGACATCGGTCCGCACGTCTACGACGCGGACGACGACTACCCGGCGTTCTGCGTCGAGACGGCGCTGCGCGTGGTGGCCGACGAGGGCAGCCGCGGCATCGTGGTCGGCGGCTCGGGCAACGGCGAGCAGATCGCCGCCAACAAGGTCCCCGGCGCCCGCGCCGGCCTGGCCTGGAGCGTCGAGACAGCGAAGCTGTGCCGGGAGCACAACCACGCCCAGCTGATCGGCGTCGGCGCCCGGATGCACACCGCCGAGGAGGCCGTCGAGATCGTCGAGGCGTTCCTGGCGACGGAGGTCTCGCCGGAGGAGCGGCACGCGCGCCGCGTGCAGCAGCTGCTCGACTACGAGCGCACCGGGACCCCGCCGGCGTTGCCGGAGGCCTGATGCCCGAGGGGCACACGCTCCACCGGCTCGCGCGGCTGCACAAGCGCCGGTTCGCCGGCGCGCCGGTCGCGGTGAGCAGCCCGCAGGGCCGGTTCGCCGCCGAAGCGTCCCGTTTGGACGGTCAGCTGTTCGTCGGCGCCGAGGCGCACGGCAAGCACCTCTTCCACGACTACGGCCCGCACGGCATCGTGCACATCCACCTGGGGCTCTACGGCACCTTCGGCGAATCGCCGCTGCCCGCGCCCGAGCCGGTGGGCCAGGTCCGGCTGCGGCTGGCCGGCCGGACACATTGGACGGACCTGCGCGGGCCCACCCGCTGTGAGCTGCTTTCCCCGGACCAGGCGGACGCGATCAAGGCCCGGCTGGGCCCCGACCCGCTGCGCCGCGACGCCGAACCGGAGCTGGCCTGGGCGCGCATTTCGCGGTCCAAGACGTCGATCGCGGCGCTGCTGATGGACCAGGCGGTGCTGGCGGGCGTCGGCAACGTCTACCGCGCGGAGGTGCTGTTCCGCCACGGCGTCGCACCGCTGACGCCGGGACGCGCGCTGGACCGCGCGCTGTGGGACGACATGTGGGCCGACCTGGTGGCCCTGATGCGCGCCGGCGTCCGCGTCGGCCGCATCGACACCGTGCGCCCGGAGCACCTGCCGGAGGCGATGGGCCGCGCGGCCCGGGTGGACCGCCACGGCGGCGAGGTCTACGTCTACCGCCGCACCGGCGAGCCGTGCCTGGTGTGCGGGACGCCGGTGGCGCACTCCGAACTGGCGGGCCGCAACCTCTACTGGTGCCCGCGCTGCCAGAACTGACGTGAACGGCTCATTCCTGTCGTCCGGCGACAGGAATGAGCCGTTCACTGCGTTCGGGACCCCGGCGGGGCCTCAGAAGTCGAAGCCGCCTCCGTCGAAGCCTCCGCCGTCGAACCCGCCTCCGTCGAAGCCGCCGCCGCCCCAGTCTCCGCCACCGTCTCCGCCGAAGTCGCCTCCGCCGTCTCCGCCCATGTCGCCGCCGCCGTCGCCGCCCATGTCGCCGGACTCGAGCGCGTCCTGCTGGCCCGCGTCGTAGCCCGACTCCCAGGCCGAGGCGCTCGCGATGCCGCCCATGCCGGAGAACATCGCGCTGAAGAGGAACATCGACCCGAGACCCCAGGCGCCGGCGACGAGCGCGGGCTTCCACCACGGCTCGCTGTACCAGCCCTGCGGCACCGGACGGCCCGCGACGCGGCCGCCGGGGTAGTAGTACGGCGTGTCCTGGCCGGCCTCGGGGGAGGCCGCGTAATGCTGGCCCTCGACGTCGACGTCGCGGCGCTCGGTGACCTTGCCGGCGCGCTCGCGCTCGGCCTCCTCCGGCAGCTGCGGGCCGGGGTCCATGCCCATTGCGACGCGCGCGGCGCGGACGTAGTAGAGGCCCTCGATGGCGGTCTCCTTGACCAGCCGGGCCTGTTCGATCGTGCGGGCCTGCTCCATCTGCGAGCCGGCCGCGTTGTAGCGCTCGGCGGCGTCGGCCATCGCCTGCTGCGACGCGGTGTCCGTGCCGTTGATGTTGAGGACCTGGCCGCCGAGCCGCTCGAGCAGGCGCCGGGCGTCGGCCTTCGCGTCGTCCAGCTCCCGCTGCCGGGCCGCGGCCCGCTGCCGCGAGAAGTAGAGGCCGCCACCGACGATCACGACGACGAGCACGATCAGGAAGATCGCGGTGCCCATGGGTCACTCCCAGAAGTTCGGGGCTCGGTGACCGGAAGCCACCTTTGAATCGGACAACGCGGACGCTACGCGGTGGGTTCCCGGTGCGTGACCGGGCCCACTGCGGGAGCTGGCCGAAGAAACTAGAACACGTTATAGTTCAGCCATGAAGTTCACCCTGTCGATCGCGATGAACCCCCTCGATCAGCTGGGCGAGCTCGCCCGGGCCGCCGAAGAGGCCGGCTTCGCCTCCATTGCCCTGCCCGACTCGCTCTTCTACGCCGAAACGGTGGACACGGACTACCCGTACACCCCCGACGGCAGCCGGTTCTGGACCGCGGAGACGCCCTGGGTGGACCCGCTCGTCGCGACCGCGTCGATGGGCGCGGTGACCAGCCGGATCCACTTCTACACGTCGGTGCTCAAGCTCGGCTCCCGCAACCCGGTGCTGCTGGCCCGCCAGGTCGGCTCGGCGGCGGTGCTCACCGGCGGCCGGTTCGGCCTCGGGCTCGGCGTCGGCTGGCTGCCCCAGGAGTTCGAGTACTGCGGCGTGCCGTTCGAGCGGCGCGGCAAGCGCGTCGACGAGGCCATCGACGTGCTGCGGCTGATCCTCGACGGCGGCATGGTCGAGTACCACGGCGAGTTCTACGACTTCGACAAGATCCAGATGAGCCCCGCGCCGGCGAGCCGGGTGCCGTTCTACATCGGCGGCCACACCGAGGTCGCGCTCAAGCGCGCCGCGCGGGTCGCCGACGGCTGGTCCTCGGCGATGATGAAGCTCGACGAGCTGCGCGACACCATCGCCCGCCTCAAGGAGCTGCTGGCCGAGCAGGGCCGTGCCGACGCCCCGTTCGAGTACCAGGCGGTCTGCATCGACGCCTTCGGCCTGGACGGCTACCGCGCGCAGGCCGAAGCGGGCGTCACCGACGTCATCACCATGCCGTGGGTCTTCGACGGCGTCGGGTTCGACGCGCCGGTCGAGCCGAAGCTCGAGTCCATCCGCAAGTTCGGCGCCGAGATCATCGCGAAGTTCGAGGAGTGACGGGCATGGGCGTGCAGGTCAGCTGGGACACGGCGGCGGAGCAGCCGCCCGCGCGGCGCGCGGCGTTCGCGTCGATGACGGCGGTGACGGCGGGTGACAAGGAGGGCTGGCTGGCCCTGTTCGCCCCGGACGCGGTGGTCGAGGACCCGGTCGGCCCGTCGTTCTTCGACGAGACGGGCAAGGGCCACCACGGCCGCGACGGCATCAGCGCGTTCTGGGACAAGACGATCGCCAACGTCGAGCGCTTCGAGTTCACCATCCGCGACTCCCACGCGGGCGGCGACGAGGTGGCCAACGTCGGCACGATCACGACGTTCCTGGCCGGCGGCTACCGCGTCGACACCGACGGGGTGTTCGTCTACCGCGTCGGCGAGGACGGGCTGATCCGCTCGGTGCGGGCGTTCTGGGAGACCGATCGCGCGATGGCGACCGCACGCCAGGTGACGGAGTAGCGTCCCGGCCAGTGGAAACCCAATTTCATATCTGATACATGATCCCTTGACTCCCGCTTAGAAAGGACTCTTTACTAACGGGCCAGACCTCGACGTCTCCCCGGGAGTGCGCATGTCCTTTCTCCGGCGAATCGCGGGCACGGCTGCCGTGCTCACGCTCGCGGCCAGCGGTCTCGTCCTGTCCCAGCCCGAGGCGCTCGCCCTCGAAAACGGGTTGCTGCGCACGCCACCGATGGGCTTCAACAACTGGAACTCGACGCAGTGCCGCGCCGACTTCAACGAAACGATGATCAAGGGCATCGCGGACATCTTCGTCGGCAAGGGCCTGAAGGACGCCGGTTACACCTACGTCAACATCGACGACTGCTGGGCCCTGCCGTCCCGCAACTCCGCGGGCAACCTGGTGCCGGACCCCGCGCGTTTTCCCAGTGGTATCAAGGCACTCGCCGACTACGTGCACGCGAAAGGCCTCAAGTTCGGCATCTACACCAGTGCCGGCACGAAGACCTGCAACACCGCGGGCTTCCCGGGCGCGCTGGGCCACGAGCAGCAGGACGCGAACCTGTTCGCCTCCTGGGGTGTCGACTACCTGAAGTACGACAACTGCAACAACCAGGGTGCCGACGCGCAGCAGCGCTACAAGGCGATGCGGGACGCCCTCGCGAAGTCCGGCCGGCCCATCGCGTACTCGATCTGTGAGTGGGGGCAGAACAAGCCGTGGACCTGGGCGGCGCCGGTCGGGAACCTGTGGCGCACCACCGGTGACATCTCCGACAAGTGGTCGAGCATGATCGGCAAGGCACAGACCAACCGCGGCCTCGCGCAGTACGCCGGCCCGGGCCATTGGAACGACCCCGACATGCTGGAGGTCGGCAACGGCGGGATGACCGCGGTGGAGTACCGCACGCACTTCAGCCTGTGGGCGATGATGGCGGCGCCGCTGCTGATCGGCAGCGATCTGCGCAAGGTGTCGGAGGACAACTTCACGATCCTGAAGAACACCGACGTCATCGCGCTCGACCAGGACCCGCTGGGCAAGCAGGCGACCGTGCTGAGCGCGAACGCGGGCCTCGTCGTCTACAGCAAGGTGCTGGCGAACGGCGACCGCGCGGTGGCGCTGTCCAACGAAACGGCCGCGACGGCGACGATCGGCACGACGGCGTCCGCCACCGGGATCGGGAGCGCCTCTTCGTACGCGCTCAAGGACCTGTGGAGCAAGGCGACCCGGACGACCACCGGCACGATCAGCGCATCGGTGCCCGCGCACGCGACGGTGCTCTACCGCGTGTCCCGCGCCGGCGGCTCGACGCGCTACGAAGCCGAATCCGCAACCGTTTCGGCGGGCGGGACGATCGACGCCAACCACGCGGGCTTCTCCGGGACCGGCTTCGCGAACGGCGCCAACGCGGTCGGCAGCTACGTCGAGTGGCAGGTGACGGGACCGGCGTCGGCGCTGACGTTCGGCTACGCGAACGGCACGACGGCGGCGCGCCCGGTGGACATCGCGGTGGACGGCACGGTGGTCGCCGCGGGTGTCCCGTTCCCGGCGACCGGCGCCTGGACGACGTGGAGCACGCTCGGCCGTCAGCTGGAGCTGGCCGCCGGCACGCACACGGTCCGCCTGACCGCGACGACGGCCGACGGCCCGGCGAACCTCGACTACCTGGACGTCTCGCCGTAGGCGGCGGGCTACCTGGCGGAGCTGCGTTCGTCGTAGCTCCGCCGGGCCGCGTCCACCTTGCCGAGGTTGCCCGACCATTCGGACAGCGACGCGAACAGCGGGCCGAGGCTGCGGCCGAGTTCGCTGATCTCGTACTCGACCCGCGGCGGCACCTCGGCGTGGTAGGTCCTGGTGACGAGGCCGTCCCGCTCCAGCTGCCGCAGCCGCTGGGTGAGCACCTTCGGGGTGATCGTGGTGATCCGGCGCTGCAGTTCGACGAACCGCTGCCGGCCGTACTCGTGCAGCGCCCACAGGATCGGCGTCGTCCACCGGCTGAAGACGATGTCGACCACCGGCGCGATCGGGCAGGCCAGCTCGGGTGTGGTCTCGGTCACTTTCACGCCTCCAGCCAATACTTTCCTCTAGGTACCTACTATACCGCGGAAGGTAGCATCATTCCCATGATCATGGTTGTGGGAGCGACGGGAAACGTCGGAGAACCGCTGGTGCGGATGCTGGCCGAGGCGGGCGAAGAGGTGACGGCGGTGTCCCGCCGCATCACGGATGCACCCCCGGGAGTTGTGGTGCAGCAAGGAGATTTGGCTTCGCTGGAGTTTCCGGGTGTGTCGTCGGTGTTCTTGGTGGTGCCGCCGGGCTTCCGGGCATCGCTGGAGCCGGTGCTGGGACGGGCGCGCGAGGCCGGCGTCGAGCGGGTGGTGCTGCTGTCCTCGCAAGGCGTGGGAACCGGCCGTCACCCGGCGGTTTTCGAGGAGGCGGTGCGCTCCTCGGGTCTGAAGTGGACGGTGCTGCGACCGGCGGGGTTCGCGTCGAACGCGTTCCAGTGGGCGGAAAGCGTGCGCGCCACCCGTTCGATCGCCGCGCCGTTCGGCGACGTTGCCCTGCCGGTGATCGACCCGGAGGACATCGCTTCGGTGGCGGCAGCGGCGTTGCGTTCCCCGTCGCACGAGGACAAGACCTACGTGCTGACCGGGCCGTCCCCGGTGTCCCCGCGAGACCAGACGGCGGCGATCGCCTCGGCGGTGGGTGAGCTGGTGCGATTCGTGCCGCAGACCCGCGAGGAGGCCCGCGCGGCGCTGCTGGGCTTCATGCCGGCGGAGATCGCCGACTCGACGTTGGACATCCTGGGTTCGCCGACGCCGGAGGAGCAGCAGGTGAGCCCGGACGTCTCGCTGGTCTTGGGCCGTCCACCGCGCCCGTTCGCGGAGTGGGCTTCGCGCTTCGCGGGGGCGTTCAAGTGACGACGCTGGCATACCGCTCGATCGGGACGGGTTCGCCGTTGGTGTTCTTGCACGGCAACCCGGCGTCGTCTCACTTGTGGCGCAACGTGATGCCATCCCTGCCGGGCCACAGGCTGGCGCCGGACCTGATCGGCATGGGCGATTCCCCTCGCCCGGACATCGCCTACACCTTCGACGACCACGCACGCTACCTGGACGAGTGGTTCGACGCCCTCGAGCTGGACAACGTGGTCCTGGTCGGCCACGACTGGGGCGGCGCACTGGCGGCGGACTGGGCTGCCCGCCACCCCTCCCGGGTCCGGGGGCTGGCGTTCACCGAAGCGGTCTTGAAGCCGATGTCGTGGGAGGAGTTCCCGCCGGCGGGCGCCGAGCTGTTCCGGGCGCTGAAGACACCGGGCGTCGGCGAGTCGATGATCGAGGGCTTCCTGCCGCCGGAGTACGCGTCCCAGGACCACCGCCCGGTCCTGCAATGGACCCGTTCGATGCCCCTGGGCGGCGAGCCGCCCGAGGTGGTGTCCCGCATCGAGGCATTCGACCGCTGGCTGTCCTCGTCACCCGAGGTTGCCAAACTCCTGGTGACATTCGAGCCGGGCTACGACACGATGCTGACGCCATCAATGGTCGAGTGGTGCGCTTCGAATTTCGCTTCCTTGAAGCTGGTGCAACGCCCGGAGAAGGCAGGCCACCACACCCCAGAAGACCAGCCCGAGGCACTGACAGAGACGCTGTCAAGCTGGCTGAACGAGGCGCTAGCCGAGTGAACACAGGCACCCACCGGGGCCGAAGCAAGGCCACGGCAGAGCTCCCAGGTGGTACCGAAGGTACCGTGGGGGGTTCGGGGGGCTCGGCCCCCCGGGTAACACAACGAAGAGGAAGGGGAGGGGCAAGCGCGCCAGCGCGAGCCCACCCCTGAATCGGGTCGGGATGACAGGATTTGAACCTGCGACCCTCCGCTCCCAAAGCGGATGCGCTACCAAGCTGCGCCACATCCCGGGTCCACCCCCAGGGGGGTGTGCGATCAGCCTAGCGGGTCACGCTAAGCTAGCGACGCACCCGGGTACCTCCGGGGGCACGCGGGTGTAGCTCAATGGTAGAGCCCTAGTCTTCCAAACTAGCTACGCGGGTTCGATTCCCGTCACCCGCTCCACGAAAATCCGGCTCAGCCGGCCGATGAGGCGGCGTCGCGGGTCGATGCGGCGTCCGCCTCCAGCGATGCCGCGATCACGTCCAGCAGCTTGTCCGTGTCCACCGGCTTCGTGATGTAGTCGTCCGCGCCACTGGCCAGCGTCCTTGCCCGGTCTTCCGCTGTGGCCTTGGCCGTCACCGCGATCACCGGGAGGTCCGCGTTGGCCGCCTCCGCCCTGATCGCCGCGATCGTCGCGTTGCCGTCCAGTTCCGGCATCATCACGTCCATCAGGACCAGGGCCGTGTCCTCGTTGCGCTCCAGGGCGCGGATGCCGTCGACGCCCGTCTCCGCGTAGATCACCTCCAGGCCTGCCTGCTCCAGGACCGCCGCCAGGGCGAACACGTTCCTCAGGTCGTCGTCGACGATCAGGACCTTTTCGCCGTGGAAGCGCTTCGGGGTGACGTCCGGGGCCGCCACCAGGACCGTGCTCGGGACCTGGGGGAGGCGGGGCGAGGACAGGGCCGTCAGGGCCGGGTCCACCAGGTTGGCCGCCGCCACCGGGAGGTACAGCGTGAACGTCGACCCCTTGCCCGGCTCGCTCACCACCCGCAGCTCACCGCCCAGGAGCTCCGTCAGCTGCTGGCTGATGTTCAGGCCCAGGCCCGTGCCGCCGTACTTGCGGCTCGTCGTGCCGTCCGCCTGGCGGAACGCCTCGAAGATGACCGCCAGCTTCTCCTCCGGGATGCCGATCCCGGTGTCCTCGACCGCGAACGCGATGATGCCCGGCGCGTTCCGCAGTGCCTCCTGCTCCACCTCCGCCGGGTCCGCCGCCCGGATGTGGAGGCGGACGCCGCCCTCGTCGGTGAACTTCGCCGCGTTCGACAGGAGGTTGCGCAGGATCTGCTGGAGCCGGTGCTCGTCCGTGTGGACACTGCCGGGCACCGGCGGGTCGATGTGGACGGCGAACTCCAGGCCCTTGTCCGCGGTCAGCGGCCGGCACAGCGATTCGACGTAGTCCACCAGCTCCGGCAGCGTGATGTCGGACATCTGCATGTCCAGCCGGCCCGCCTCGACCTTGGCCAGGTCCAGGATGTCGTTGATCAGCTGCTGCAGGTCCGAGCACGCCGCGTAGATGGTCTTCGCGAACTGGATCTGCTTCTCCGTCAGGTTGCCCTCGGGGTTCTCCGACAGCAGCTTCGCCAGGATCAACGCGCTGTTCAGCGGTGTCCGCAGCTCGTGCGACATGTTCGCCATGAACTCGGTCTTGTACTGCGACGCCACCGTCAGCTGCCCGGCGCGCTCCTCGAGCTCCTGACGCGCCTGCTCGATCTCGCTGTTCTTGACCTCGATGTCGCGGTTCTGCTGGGCCAGCAGCGCGGCCTTCTCGGCGAGCTCGGTGTTGGACCGCCGCAGCTCGCCCTGCTGGGCCTGCAGCTGCTCGGACCGCGCCCGCAGCTCCTGCGCCAGCCGCTGCGACTCGGTCAGCAGCGCTTCGGTCCGGGAGTTCGACAGGATCGTGTTGACGTTGACGCCGATCGTGTGCCGCAGCTGCTCCAGCAGGTCCTGGTGGACCGTGCTGAACTCGTTCACCGAGGCCAGCTCCAGCACGCCGAGCACCTCGCCCTGGAACAGCACCGGCAGCACGATGAGGTTCACCGGCGCGGCCGAGCCCAGCCCGGACGAGATCAGGGCGTACTCCGGCGGCGCGCTGTGGACCAGCACCGTGCGCTGGTCCACGGCGGCCTGGCCGATCAGCGACTCGCTCATCGCGAACCGCAGGCCGGCGCGGGACTGCGCGAGCCCGTACGCGGCGATGCACTCGAGCACCGTGCCGTCGCGGTCGTCGTCGCGGGCCAGGAAGAACGCGCCCTGCTGCGCCCGCACCAGCGGGGCCAGCTCGGACAGGATCAGCGCCGCGACCGACGCCAGGTCGCGGTGGCCCTGCATCCGGCCCGACAGCTGCGCGAGGTTCGTCTTCAGCCAGTCCTGCTCGCGGTTGGTCCTCGTCGTCTCCTTGAGGTTCGCGATCATCTGGTTGATGTTGTCCTTGAGGTCCGCGACCTCACCGGACGCGTCGACGGTGATGTGCCGGGTCAGGTCGCCCGCCGTCACCGCGGTCGCCACCTGCGCGATGGCGCGGACCTGGGTGGTCAGGTTCCCGGCCAGCTGGTTCACGCTCTCGGTGAGCCGCTGCCAGGTGCCGGACACGCCGTCGACCTCGGCCTGGCCGCCCAGCTTGCCCTCGGTGCCGACCTCGCGCGCCACGCGGGTGACCTCGGAGGCGAACGCCGAGAGCTGGTCGACCATCGTGTTCATCGTGGTCTTGAGCTCGAGGATCTCGCCGCGGGCGTCGACGTCGATCTTCTTCGTCAGGTCGCCCTTGGCGACCGCGGTGGTGACCTGCGAGATGTTGCGGACCTGGCTGGTCAGGTTGTGCGCCATGAAGTTGACGTTCTCGGTCAGGTCCTTCCAGGTCCCGGCGACGCCCGGAACCCGTGCCTGCCCGCCGAGGATGCCTTCGGTGCCGACCTCGCGGGCGACGCGGGTGACCTCGTCGGCGAACGCGCGCAGCGTCTCGACCATGCCGTTCAGCGTCTCGGCCAGGGCCGCGACCTCGCCCTGGGCCTCGATCCGGATCTTCTTCGAGAGGTCGCCGTTGGCCACCGCGCTCGCCACGGTGGCGATGTTGCGCACCTGGTCGGTCAGGTTGTCGGCCATGACGTTGACGTTGTCGGTGAGGTCCTTCCACGTGCCCGCGACGCCGCGGACGCGCGCCTGGCCGCCGAGGATGCCTTCGGTGCCGACTTCGCGCGCCACCCGGGTGACTTCGTCCGCGAACGCGGACAGCTGATCCACCATCGTGTTCAGCGTCGTCTTGAGCTCGAGGATCTCGCCGCGGGCGTCGACGGTGATCTTCTGCGTCAGGTCGCCCTTCGCGACCGCGGCCGTCACCTGGGCGATGTTCCGGACCTGGTCGGTCAGGTTGTTCGCCATCGAGTTGACGTTGTCGGTCAGGTCCTTCCAGGTGCCGGCGACGCCGGGCACGGCGGCCTGGCCCCCGAGCTTGCCCTCGGTGCCGACTTCGCGCGCCACCCGGGTGACTTCGTCCGCGAACGCGGACAGCTGGTCCACCATCGTGTTCAGCGTGTTCTTGAGCTCCAGGATCTCGCCGCGGGCGTCCACCGCGATCTTCTGGGTCAGGTCGCCGCGCGCGACGGCGGTGGCGACCTGGGCGATGTTGCGCACCTGGGTGGTCAGGTTGTTCGCCATGAAGTTCACCGAGCCGGTGAGGTCGCGCCAGGTGCCGGCGACGCCGGGGACCTGGGCCTGGCCGCCCAGCTGGCCCTCGGTGCCGACTTCGCGCGCCACCCGGGTGACTTCGTCGGCGAAGGCGGACAGCTGGTCGACCATCGTGTTCATGGTCGTCTTGAGCTCGAAGAACTCGCCGCGGGCGTCGACGGTGATCTTCTGCGTCAGGTCGCCCTTCGCCACGGCGGTGGTCACGTGCGAGATGTTCCGGACCTGGTCGGTGAGGTTGTCGGCCATCTGGTTGACCGAGTCGGTGAGGCTGCGCCACGTCCCGGCCGCGCCCGGCACCTCGGCCTGGCCGCCGAGCTTGCCCTCGCTGCCGACCTCGCGCGCCACGCGGGTGACTTCGCCGGCGAACGCCGAGAGCTGGTCGACCATCGTGTTCAGCGTGTTCTTCAGCTGCAGGATCTCACCGCGGGCGTCGACGTCGATCTTCTTCGTCAGGTCGCCGGTGGCCACCGCGGTCGCCACCTGGGAGATCCCGCGGACCTGGTCGGTGAGGTTGTCGGCCATCAGGTTGACCGAGTCGGTGAGGTCGCGCCACGTCCCGGCGACGCCCGGCACCTGCGCCTGGCCGCCGAGCTTGCCGTCCGAACCGACCTCGCGGGAGACGCGGGTGACCTCGTCGGCGAACGCCGAGAGCTGGTCGACCATGGTGTTGATGGTGTTCTTGAGCTCGAGGATCTCGCCGCGGGCGTCGACGTTGATCTTCTGGGTCAGGTCGCCGCGGGCGACGGCGGTGGTGACCTGGGCGATGTTGCGGACCTGCTCGGTGAGGTTGTCGGCCATGAAGTTGACCGAGTCGGTCAGGTCGCGCCAGGTGCCCGACACGCCCGGGACGACCGCCTGGCCACCGAGACGTCCCTCACCGGCGATCTCCCGGGAGAGCCTCGTCACTTCGGCGGCGAACCGCGACAGCTGGGCGATGAGGCCGTTGACCGTCTTCGCCAGCGTGGCGTACGCGCCCTGCAGCGGGCGCCCGTCGAGGGTCAGCGTCATCGGCTGGGACAGGTCGCCGTCGGCGACCCCGCCGAGCACGCGTTCCAGCTCGATCGCCGGCCGGGTGAGGTCCTCGACCAGGCCGTTGACGGCGTCGACGGCGGTGGTCCAGCCACCGGGGCCGACCTGGCCCTCGAGCCGCTCGCTGAGCCTGCCTTCCTGCCCGACGGCCGAGCGGACCCGCAGCAGCTCGCTGACGAGCCGCTGGTTGCGCTCGGCGATGTCGTTGAACGCGACGGCGAGCTGCGCCGAGATGCCGTCGCCGTGCGGGACGAGCCGCCGGCGGAAGTTGCCGTCCCCGAGATCCCGCACCGCGACCAGCACCCGCTCCAGCGCGGCCGCTTCGCTCTGGGATTCCGTTGTCATGTGTGCCGACCCTCTCCACCACGCATGCGCCAGCCATGGTCGTCGACCCAGCGTGCCATGCTTCGCCCTACACTTCGAGCCAGCCCGCCCGCTCACGCGGTAGCCGTGCGACAGCAGTCCGGAGGCAGGAGGTCCGTGCATGGTGTCACGTCCGGCCCCGGCCTCGGCGGCCCTGCCGCCGATGACCGGTGACGGCGGGCCGCCGGGCTTCGACGCCTTCACGCGGGCGGCCCTCGAAGACGTCCGCGACGCGGTGTTCCTGCAGGATGCCGCGGGTGCGGTGCGCTGGGCGAACCCGGCGGCGCGGGCCCTGACCGGCGACGCCGAGCCGCACCTGCAGGCGATCGCCGAGAGTTCCGGGCACGTCGAGGTGGCCGGCCGCCGGCGCGCGGCCCGCATCCGTGCCCTCCCCGGCGGCTGGCACGCCTGGACCGTCCTCGCGGACGACGTCCCGCAGCGGCACGTGGGCGACTTCCTGGCCGAGGCCGCCCCCCGGCTGGCCGCCGCCCGCGGGCGGCACGGCACTGCACGGGTGATCGCCGAGCTGGCCGCGTCCGCACTGGCCGACACCGTCTTCGTGCTGCTGCCGACCACCCGCGGCCGGTGGGAGTGGTGGAGCTGCGAGCGTCCGGCCGCGCAGGGCCACGGCCGGATCCGGCGGGTGCCGGCCCAGGCCGCGCCGGTGCTGGCGGCGACGTTCGGGGCCACCGGGAAGCCGCGGCAAGCTCCGGTGCCGGCGTCCGAGGTCGCCACGCTGCCGTCGGTCGTCGCCGACCGGTTCGCCGGGCACACCGACGTCTCGGTCGTCTCGCTGGGGCCGAGCGCGAGCGCCGGGGTCACCGGCGCCCTGCTGCTGGGCCGCCGCGGCGACGCCGAATTCGGCACCGGACAGTCCCGCGCGGTGGCCGAGTTCGCCGTGGCGGCCGGGACGGCGCTGGCCAACGCCCAGCGCTACGCCCGGCAGGAGGAGGCGACCCGCGGCCTGGAGACGACCCTGCGCCCGGTCGACCCGCCCGAGCTCGACGGTGCCCGGTTCGAGACCTGGTACGAGCCGGCGGGCGGGGTCCTCACCGTCGGCGGCGACTTCTTCGACGTCCTGCCCCACGACGACGGCAGCGCGTTCCTGGTGCTCGGCGACGTCTGCGGCAAGGGCCCCGAGGCCGCGGCGCTGACCGGCCGGGTCCGGCACGCCCTGACCGCGCTGGCCATGGTCGAACGCGACGGCCGCACGCTGCTGCGGCTGCTCAACGAGCTGCTCATCGCCGGGGGCAGCAGCCGGTTCGCCACCCTCGTGCTCGGCACGGCCCGGCCGTCCGACGGCGGTGTCGGCTTGACGCTGGCTTCCGGTGGCCACCCGGCGCCGCTGATCGTCCGCCGGTCGGGCGTCGTCGAGGAGGTCACGGTCCCGGGCACGCTGGTCGGCATCTCGCCGCAGGCCCGGTTCGCCGAGGCCGAGGTCCGCCTGGAGCGCGGCGACGTCTGCCTGCTCTACACCGACGGCATCACCGAGGCCCGCAACCGCCACGACCAGACGGAACTCTTCGGAGACGACCGGTTGCGCGCCGTGCTCACCGCGGCGGTGGGCGAGCCGGCCCGCGAGGTCGTGCGGCAGCTGCGGCAGGCCGTCCGCGACTGGCTCGGCAGCTCGGCACATGACGATATCGCGGTGCTCGCCATCGAATGTGCGGACTGATTACACCGTCCTTTGTGGACTTTGTTTGACGCCGGGAAGAGGGGGTAATTACCCCGGTGCACTCAGTTTTCCGACGGAGGAGCCCCATGGCGAACGCATTGCAAGGACGCCGGGTCGCGATCCTGGCCGCGGACGGCGTCGAACAGGTAGAGCTCGAAAAGCCGCGTCAGGCCGTCCTCGACGAGGGCGCGACGGTCGAGCTGGTGTCCCTGGACACCGGCGAAATCCAGGCGATGAACGGTGACATCGACAAGGGCGACCGGTTCCCGGTGGACCGGAAGGTCGCCGATGTCGAGATCGGCGACTTCGACGCGCTGCTGCTGCCCGGCGGCACGATGAACCCCGACAACCTGCGCACGGACCCCGCCGCGGTCAAGTTCGTCGGCGACTTCGTGCGCGCCGGCAAGCCGGTCGGGGTGATCTGCCACGGTCCGTGGACGCTCGTCGAAGCGGATGTCGTGCGCGGCCGCACGCTGACGTCGTACCCGAGCATCCGGACCGACATCCGTAACGCCGGCGGCACGGTCGTCGACGAAGAGGTTGTAGTGGACAACGGACTGGTTTCCAGCCGGAACCCGGACGACCTGCCGGCCTTTTGCCGGACGGTGGTGCGGGAGTTCGCGAGCTGATTTCCAGTCCTTTGTGGATTGTCACCCGATCGTGTGTTAAGTCCCGCTTAAATCTGTTGGCGTTCGGTGCCACGGCAGAGGACGCTGAGGGTGTGACCGGGACCGCCTGTGGAGAGGAGGTGGACGCGATGACTGTGCACGCAAGGCGCTACGGCCGCTGGTGCCGTGAACACTTCGACGCGATCGCCGCCGAGGGCGTTCCCGCACCCCGCGGCGGCGAGCCCGCCGACCAGGCCCTGCCGCAGCCCGAGCCGGAGCCCGTTCAACCGGGCGCCGAACAGCCGCGGCGCTGATGACCACGAAGAAGGCCTCCCCGATTGTGTCGGGGAGGCCTTCTCGCGTGCGTCAGCGGTAGCTGCGCCGGTACCAGACGCGCCGCGGACCGGGCGCGCCGATGCGCGTGATGACGTCGGTCAGGATGGCGCCGATGATGAGCCAGAGAACGGCGGCGAGGCCGTCGTTGAGGAACGTCCGCAGCCCCTCCGAGTCCGGCGTGAAGAGGTTTCGCAGGCCGAGCGACACGCCCGCCGACCACTCCGAGATGAGGTGGGCGAAGCCGTTCGCCGAGTTCGCCCCGCCCAGCACCAGCACGATGTGCACGGCCAGGACCAGCGCGAACACCGCGCAGACGAGGTGGATGAGGGCGTTGATCGTGCGCACGGCGCGGATGCGCGGGTGGGTGCGCTCCACGATCTCTTCGGTGGGTGCGGGCTCGTACGGCGTTCCGTACGGCTCCGGGGGCGGGGGATACGGCATCGTCGGCGCCGTCCTTTCGACTGTCCGATGTGGACGTATCTGGGTGAACAGGAACAACACTCGGAGATACCCGTCACCCGCCTGAGCGAACCGCTTACTCCGCAAACTTCCCTACCGTGAGCGTGATAGGGTAGTTTGTGGAACGCAAGGAGGCTCATGGCGCAGGATGTCTTCTCCGTCGAACAGGTCGCCGCGAAGCTCGGCCTGCACGTCCGGACGGTCCGGAACTACGTGCGGGACGGGCGGCTGAAGGCGGTCCGGATCGGCAAGCAGTACCGGATCACGGCCGCGGACCTGGCGGCTTTCACCGGGCTGCCGGTGGCCGAGCGCGCCGCGGCGCCGACCGCGGAGCTGTCGGGGGTCGCGGAGATCGCGGGTGTCGACCGGGCGGCGGCCGACCGGATCGCGACCATGGTCGTGGCCTCGGTGAACGGGCCGCGCGACAGCGGCGAGCGGCCCCTGCGCGTCGAAACCATCTACGACGGCGAGCGCGCCACCATGAAGATCATCGTGCTCGGCGACCTGGCCGCGGGAGCGGACCTGCTGCGCTGGGTCGCCTCGGTCACCGAGAACCTGACGTGAGCGCGATCTACCGGTCGGCGGCGGGGGCGGCCGCGGTCCGCGAACGCTACGACACGCTCCTCGACCGCTGGCCGGTGCCCGCCGAGCGGCGCACGCTGGCCACCCGGCTGGGTGACACTTTCGCCGTGGTGTCCGGCCCGGTGGCCGCGCCGCCGGTCGTCGCACTCCAGGGTTCCGGCGGCACCGCGGCGCACTGGCTGCCGGACATCACCGCCCTCGCCGGGCGGCTGCGGGTGTACGCGGTCGACGCGCCCGGCGAACCGGGCCGGACCGTCGAGGCGCGGCCCCCGCTCGGATCGCCGGCCTACGCCGAATGGCTGGACGACGTCCTCGACGAGCTCGAACTGCCGCGCGCGGCCTTCCTCGGCACCTCATTGGGCGGCTGGTGGGCACTGGACTACACGCTCCGCCGCCCCGGGCGGGCCGGTGCGCTGGCCCTGGTCAACCCGGCCGGAATCGGCCGGCGCCGGACGGCGCCGCTGCTGAAGTTCGCCGCGTACGGCCTCCTCGGCGACTGGGGCCGCCGCCGGTCCTTGGCCATGGTCGCCAAGGGCAGCCCTGTCGACCCCGGCCGGCGCGCGATCGGCGAGTTCACCCTCGCGACGTTCGAGCACTTCAAGCCACGCCTGGAGGCCATCCCGGTGTTCCCGGTCGAGCGCCTACGGGAGTTGGCACCGCCGGTGCAGGCCCACTTCGGAGCCCGCGACGTCCTCCTCGACCAGCGGAACGCGGCGGCGAAACTGCGGTCGGCACGCCCGGACGCCGACGTCCGCTTGACCGAAGACGCCGGGCACTTCCTGCCCGGTTGGGCCACCGCCGTGGCTGAGTTCCTGGCCACGAAGCATTCGTGATCGACAAGCATGGCGGTCCGGGGCAAGGGCGGCTGGTTCGTGGGCGGCTCGGCGCCTGGCCGGGTGTGCGGTGCTGAGCTGGGCGGTGCAGTTGGCGTGCGGGTGGGCGATCGGCGCCTCGCCTGGGTTCGTGGGTCGGCGGGCCGCACCGGGCTGAGCTGGGCGGCGAGCTGCCCTGCGGGCGGGCGATCCGCGCCCCGCACTGGTTCGTGGGTCGGCTGGCCGCACCGGGCTGAACTGGGCGGCGCACTGCCCCGCGAGCAGGCAATCTGCGCCCCGCTGGGCGCCCGGCCGACTGTGCGGCGTTGCGCCGCGGCGTAACTGCCCGCGGGCTGGCAATCCACGCCCCTCTGGGCGCGTGGCTGACCGCGCGGCGCTGGGCTGGGCGGCGCGTCTGGCGTGCGGGTGGGCGATCCGCGCCTCGCATTGGTTCGTGGGTCGGCGGGCTGCACCGCGCTGAGCCGAGCGGCGCTCCTGCTCTGCGGGCGGGCAACCCACGCCCCGCTGGGCGCCCGGCTTACCGCGCGGCGTTGAGCCGGCGGCGCAGTTGGCGTGCGGGTGGGCGATCCGCGCCCCGCACTGGCCCGTCGGTCGGTGGCCGCACCGCGCTGAGCCGAGCGGCGCACCTGCCCGCGGGCGGGCAACCCCCGCCCGCATTCCGAGTCAGCCGGGCGGGAAGCGGATCGGAGCAAGGCCGCCTGGTTCGTGGCGCAGGCTCGGCGCCCGGCCGGCCGCACGGTGCTGAGCCGGGCGGCGCAACTGTCCCTCCGATGGCAACCCGCGCCCGGGGCGGGGCGTCAGGTGATCATGAGACTTCCCCGGCGCTGTGCGCTGCTGGTGTCCGTCCTCGCCCTCCTGGCCGCGTTCGCCTCGCCCGCGAGCGCCGGAACCGTGGTCCCGCCCGGGTTCCGGCCCGCGTCGACGAGCTGGACCGGCCCGGACACCGGATACGTCCTCGGGTACTGGCCGTGCGCGAAGTCGTGGTGCCCGGCGCTGCTGGGCACCACCGACGCCGGGCGGCACTGGCGGCAGCTGGGCGCCCCTCCGGTCCCGCTGCCGGACAACCACAACCACGTCGCACTCCGGGTCTTCGGCGATCGCGTCGCCTACGTGAGTGACGGCGTCCACGTGCGCACCACCCGCGACGGCGGCGAGACCTGGCAGCCGGTCACCCTGGCCGGGGCGCGGGAGCCCTACTACCTCTCGAAGATCGCCGAAACCGGCGGCCGCGCCTTCGCCGTGCTGACCACCTACGGCGAGGGGCAAGGCTCGACCCGGCTGTACTCGGGGGCCGCCGGCTCGCCGGTGCTGGCCCCGGTGCCCGGGTTCGCGGTCACCGGCGGCCTCACCTACGGCGATCTGGCGGTCGGCGGCGGCCTGCAGGTCGCGCTCGGCGCGGACTACGGCACCGAGCAGTACTGGATCTCCGGTGACGGCGCCCGGTTGACCCCGGCGGAGCCGCCGTGCCCGGAAGGAGAGGTCGCCTCGCTCGCCGGCGCCCGCGAACCGCAGGTCGTGGCGCTGTGCAGCAGCAGCCCCGGCTCGCCGCAGCCGGGCTCGACCGAGCGGCAGCTGCGGCACGCGCCGCAGCTCGGCGCGCGGTTCAGCGGGGACGACGCGGCGCCGTTCGCCGGCATCAACCAGGGCTTCGCCGCGGCCTCGCCGACGACCGCCACGGTCGCGGCCGTGGGCGGTGGCGTCGGGTTCCTGCACAGCACGGCCGACGGCGGCCGCACGTGGACGACGACCGAGCTGCCCGACCGCGGCTTCGCGCTGACCGATCTCGACTTCCCCGGCCGCGGCACCGGCGTCGTCGTCGACGGCCAGCCGGACGCCTACGGCGGTTCCGCCGTGTACCGGACCACGGACGGGGGAAAGACCTGGGGCGAACTCCGTTTCGGGTAGTTGTCCCTGGCAGGCAGGGCCCTTGCGCCCGGTTCACTTGCTGCACCCCATGTCGTAATCTGAGCACTGTCCGTTGCCGGACAAAGGTGAGCGAACCCGGGCAGGGGTGTCGTCACCACGCGCAGAGTGGGAGAACAGCCGATGACGCCTGGCGACCTGCGGTCCGGAACCGAGGGCGGTGCGGCTGCCCTCGATTTCAGCAAGGCGAGCCTGGCCCGGTTGTCCGACGCGCTCCTCGGCGGGCACGACCACTACGAGGTGGATCGCGAAGCGATGCGGCGGCTGCTGGCCATCGCACCGGGCGCCCGGGTGATGGCGAAGGAACACCGCGACTGGCTGGTGCGCGCGGTCCGGTTCCTGGCCGGCAAACGCGGTATCGACCAGTTCCTCGACCTGGGCTCCGGCATGCCGACCGCGGAAAACACCCACGAGGTGGCGCAGCGGTACAACCCGGACGCGCAGGTGGTGTACGTCGACAACGACCCGGTCGTGCAGGTGCACGGCCGGGCGCTGCTCGAAGAGAACTACCTGACCCACGTGACCGGCGCCGACCTGACGCGGCCGGCCGAAACCCTCGCCGACGAGGTCGTCAAGGAATACCTCGACTTTTCGCGGCCGGTGGCGCTGATCCTCACCTCGATCGTGCACCACATCGACGACTACGACCGCGCGAGGGCGATCGTCGCGGAGTACGTCGACGCGCTCGCGCCCGGCTCGTTCCTGCTGCTCACGCACAACTTCGACCCGGAAGAGGACTCGCCGCGCCAGGAGCTGGCGCGGCTGCTGGAGACCAGTTTCCAGGGCACCGGCCTCGGCAGCGTGCACCGCACGCGCGAGCAGATCGCGGGGTTCTTCGAGGGCACCGAGCTGCTCCGGCCCGGGTTGGTCTACCTGCACGAGTGGTGGCCGGACGGCCCGCGCCTGCACCCGCTGGGCGAGCTGAACTTCTTGACGCTGGGCGGAGTCGCCCGCAAGCAATGAGCCCTGCCCCCAGCGCCCCGAGGTGGCCTTCGGTGCGTTGAGCGCACCCAAGGCCACCTTGGGCGCTCCGGCGTGGGGTGATCGGGTCAGGCGGCGTTGAAGGTGTCGGGGTCCGGGCCGGTCCGCTCGCCGCGGTCCAGCGGGGTCAGCGACTCCATCTCCTCCTCCGTGAGGGTGAACCCGAACAGGTCGAAGTTCTCCTCGATCCGGGACGGCGTGACGGACTTCGGGATCACGACGTTGTCCAGCTGGAGGTGCCAGCGCAGCACGATCTGCGCGGGCGTGCGGCCGTGCTTCACCGCGAGTTCCGCGATCACCGGGTCGCCGAGCAGGCTGCCGCCCTTGGCGAGCGGGCTCCACGCCTCGGTCACGATGCCGTTCTTGGCGTCGAACTCGCGGAGCTCGCGCTGCTGCAGGTACGGGTGCAGCTCCACCTGGTTGACCGCGGGGGCGACATCGGCGGCGTCGAGCAGGCGCTCGAGGTGCGCGGGCTGGAAGTTGGAGACGCCGATCGCGCGGACCCGGCCGTCGGCGTGCAGCTTCTCGAACGCCTTCCAGGTGTCGAGGAACTTGTCGCGCGCCGGGGTCGGCCAGTGGATCAGGTAGAGGTCCAGCTGCTCGAGGCCGAGCTTGGTCATGCTCTCGTCGAACGCCTTGAGCGTCGAGTCGTAGCCCTGGGCCGAGTTCCACAGCTTCGTGGTGACGAACAGCTCGTCGCGGGCGATGCCGGACTCGGCGATCGCCTGGCCGACCCCCTTTTCGTTGCCGTAGACGGCGGCGGTGTCGATGCTGCGGTAGCCCGCTTCGAGGGCGGCCTTCACGGCGGTGGCGGTCTCGTCGTCCGGGACCTGGAACACGCCGTAGCCGAGTTGCGGCATCCGCACGCCGTTGTTGAGTTCGATGACGGGCACGCTGGTCACGAGGGGTCCTTTCGGTGGGTGGTTCATCGGGCGAGTACCCGTTCTCCGGCTTCGAAACTAGCCGGGGTCCTGCGGTCGAGCAGTCCGGAGACGACCGCCACGGCGAGGCCCGCCGCGGCGAGGACGGCGCCGATCCAATTGGGGGCGGTGTAGCCGAGGCCGGCGTCGATGGCCTGGCCGCCGAGCCACGCGCCACCGGCGTTGCCGAGGTTGAACGCGGCGATGTTCGCCGCCGACGCGAGCGTCGGCGCGCCTTCGGCCTTGGCCATCACACGGGCCTGCAGCGGCGGCACGGTGGCGAACCCGGCCGCGCCGAACAGCGCGATGGTGATCGCCGCGGGCACCTTCGCGTGCGCGGTGAACACGAACGCCACCAGCACCAGCGCCAGGGCGGTGAGGATGACGTAGAGGCTGGGCATCAGCTTGCGGTCCGCCGCCTTGCCGCCGAGCAGGTTGCCGGCGAACAGGCCGGCGCCGAAGAGCACGAGCAGCCAGGTGACGGCGCCGCCGGAGAAGCCCGCGACCTCGGTCATCATCGGGGCGATGTAGGTGAAGGACGCGAACACGCCGGCGAAGCCGAGCGCGGTCGTGACCAGCGCCAGCCACACCTGCGGGCGGCGGAACACGGCGAGCTCGCTGCGCAGGCCGGCGCCGGGGTCCGGTTCCCGGCGCGGCACAAGTGCGAGGATGCCGACGGCGCCGGCCACGCCGAGCGCGCTGACCACCCAGAACGTCGAGCGCCAGCCGAAGGCCTGGCCGAGCGCGGTGCCGGCGGGCACGCCGAGCACGTTGGCCACGGTCAGCCCGGTGAACATGAGCGCGATCGCGCTCGCCTGCTTGGCCGGCGCGACCAGCGACGCGGCGACGACCGAGCCGACGCCGAAGAAGGCACCGTGGCTCAGCGCGGCGACGACCCGGCCGGTCATCAGCAGGCCGTAACCCGGGGCCAGCGCCGAGAGCACGTTGCCCGCGATGAACAGGCCCATCAGGGCGACCAGCACGGTCGTGCGCGGCACCCGCGAGGCCAGCGCGGTGAGCAGGGGAGCGCCGACGACGACGCCGAGCGCGTAGCCGGAGATGAGCAGGCCTGCGGACGGGATCGAGACGCCGAAATCGGCTGCGACCTCGGGTAGCAGGCCCATGATCACGAACTCGGTGGTGCCGATCCCGAAAGCGCTGATCGCCAGGGCGAGCAGGGCGGCGGGCATGGACTTCCTTCTTTCCGGGGTAGACTGAGAGCGTTGGCAACTACAAGCGCCTGAAATAGTTGCAGACGCCGCATATCAACCCTGGGTTTGCCGGGTGGTTCGCGCAAGCCGGGAAGAGGTGAACCGTGTCACTGGACGACGACGCTGTCGAAGCGCGCGCACAGGGCTGGCGGACGCTGGCCGCGCTCCACGCGCGGATCGAAGACGGGCTGCAGCGCGCCCTCGAGCGCGACCACGAGCTGTCGGTGAGCGAGTACACGGTCTTGGACGTCCTGGCCCGTCAGGACGGCTTCCACCTCCGGATGAACCAGCTGGCGAACGCGGTGGTCCTCAGCCAGTCCGCGACGACGCGGCTGGTGGCGCGGCTGGAGAGCCGGGGGCTGCTGGCCCGCTACCTGTGCGCGGACGACCGCCGGGGGATCTACACGGAGGTGACGCCGGCGGGTCAGGCGTTGCTCGCGGCGGCGCGTCCGACGCACGACACGGCGCTGGCGGAGGCCTTGGCGGAGGCGGAGACCCGGCCGGAGCTCGCTCCGCTGGTCGCGGCACTCGGCGCGCTCCATTCCCTCGGGTGAAGGAGGTTGGGCGGGTGCGGGTGCTGGTGTTCTCCAAGACGGCCGGGTACCGGCACGACTCGATCCCGGCGGGGATCCGGGCGATCCGGGAACTGGGTTCGGGGCACGGGTTCGACGTCACGGCGACCGAAGACGCGGCGGAGTTGCCGGCTTCCTGCGACGCGGTGGTGTTCCTGTCGACCAGCGGTGAAGTCCTGGACGCGGCGCGGAAGGCGGCGTTCGAGTCCTATGTGGAGGGTGGCGGCGGGTACGTCGGCATCCACGCGGCAGCCGACACGGAGCACGGCTGGCCGTGGTACGGACAGCTGGTGGGTGCCCGGTTCCGGACCCACCCGGCGATCCAGCAGGCCCGCTTCGTGACCGAAGACGGCACGCACCCGGCGACCGCCCACCTGCCGCCGGTGTGGACCCGGACCGACGAGCTGTACGACTTCCGCGCCAACCCGCGTGGCCGCGTGCGCGTGCTGCAGTCGCTGGACGAGGCCAGCTACCTCGGTGGTGGAATGGGGGCGGACCACCCCATCACGTGGTGCCACCCGCAGGGACGCGGCCGGGCGTTCTACACCGGCCTCGGCCACACGACCGAGTCGTACGCGGACCCGGCGTTCCAGGCGCTCCTCCTGGGCGCGATCCGCTACGCCGCGGGAGTGCTCCCCACGGACGGCGGCTGAGGTCCGGACCGAGCGGTGGAGGCCACCGCGAGGTGGCCTCCACCGCCGCCGGTCAGCGCACGCCGAGCAGGTGCTCCAGGGCGAGCTGGTTCAGCCGGGTGAAGTGGTAGCCGCGGGCCGCCGCCGCCTCCAGGTCGAACTCGTCGTTCAGGACGTCGTCGAACGTCTCGCCCGGGGCCAGCGTCGGGGTCGAAAGGTCCGGGACCCGCGACGCCGCCAGTGCCTCCACGACCTCCGGGTCGGCGCGGAACGCCGCCGACTTCTCCTTGAGGATCAGGTACGTCCGCATGTTCGCCGCGGCGGACACCCAGACGTCCGAAGCGTCCTCGGTCCGCAGCGGCTTGTAGTCGAAGTGCCGCGGGCCCTCGTAGCCGCCGTTCTCCAGCAGGTCGACCAGGAAGAACGCGCTCTTCAGGTCGCCGTGGCCGAAGATCAGGTCCTGGTCGTACTTCGGGCCGTGCTGGCCGTTGAGGTCGATGTGGAACAGCTTGCCCTGCCACAGCGCCTGCGAGATGCCGTGCACGAAGTTCAGCCCGGCCATCTGCTCGTGCCCGACCTCCGGGTTCAGCCCGAACATCTCCGGCCGCGAGAGCTGCGAGATGAAGCCCAGCGCGTGCCCGATCGTCGGCAGCAGGATGTCGCCGCGCGGCTCGTTCGGCTTCGGCTCCAGCGCGAACCGCAGTGAGTAGCCCTTCTCGACGACGTAGTCGGCGAGCAGGTCCAGGCCCTCCTTGTAGCGGTCCAGCGCCGCGCGGACGTCCTTCGCGGCGTCGGACTCGGCGCCTTCGCGGCCGCCCCAGACGACGTAGGTCTCGGCGCCGAGCTCGGCCGCGAGGTCGAGGTTGCGGCGCACCTTCCGCAGCGCGTACCGCCGGACGTCACGGTCGTTGCTGGTCAGGCCGCCGTCCTTGAACACCGGGTGGGTGAACAGGTTCGTCGTCGCCATCGGCACCTTGAGGCCGGTCTCGGCGAGTGCCTTGCGGAAGCGCTCGATCGCCTTGTCGCGGTCCGGCTCGGTGGCCAGCAGGTCGTCGTCGTGGAAGGTCACGCCGTAGGCGCCCAGCTCCGCGAGCCGGTGCACGCTCTCGACCGGGTCCAGCGCCGCCCGCGTCGCCACCCCGAACGGGTCGTTCGCCGGCCAGCCCACGGTCCAGAGGCCGAAGGTGAACTTGTCGGCCGGCTGGGGAGCGAAGTCGCTCATGACTGTCCCTTCATTTAGTTCACGTTGTAGACTAAATATGCGCCGCGGGGGTCCCCGGCGTCAAGGGGCCGGGTTACAGTGCTTCGCGGGAGGACACGATGACGCAGGCCGTGCGGCACGAGGAGATGCGCGCCCGCAACCTCGAGGTCGTGCTGGGCGCGGTCAGCCGTGGCGGCCCGCTCACCCGGGCCGCGCTCGCCGAGGTCACCGGCCTGACCAAGTCGACCGTGAGCAAGCTCGTCGGCGACCTGGTGGAGGCGGGCCTGCTCGCCGAGACCGGCCCCGCGCGGGCGGGCGAACGCGGCCGGCCGGGGGTGGACGTCGTGCTCAGCGGGGCGCGGATGGCGTCGCTGGGGCTGGAAATCAACGTCGACTACCTCGCGGTGCGCGTGCTCGACCTCACCGGCGAGGTCCGGTTCGCCGCCCGCCGCGAACGCGACAACCGCGGCTCGCGGCCGAAGAAGGTCCTGGCGGAGCTGCAGGACCTGGCCACCGACGCGCTCGCCGAGGCCCACCGGCTGGGGCTGGAGGCGGCGGGCGCGGTGCTGGCGGTGTCCGGCCCGGTCGGCGACGGCGTGCTGTTCAGCGCCCCCAACCTCGGCTGGCAGGACGTCCGCCCGGCCGAGCTGCTGCGGCTGCCGGTCCCGGTCGAGCTGGACAACGAAGCGAACCTCGCCGCGCTCGGCGAGCTCTGGTACGGCGACGGCGAGCGCGACTTCCTCTACGTGTCCGGCGAAATCGGCATCGGCGCCGGCCTGGTCGTGGACGGCGTGCTGTACTCCGGTGCCACGGGCCTGGCCGGCGAGCTGGGGCACGTGGTCGTGGCCCCGGAGGGGGCGCCGTGCCGCTGCGGCGGCAGCGGCTGCCTGGAGACCTACGCCGGGCAGGAAGCGTTGCTGACAGCGGGAAAAGCCGCTTCGGTACCGGCGTTGCTGGCGGCCCTCGAGCACGGCGACGACACGGCGCTGGCGGCGTGCGCGGCGGCCGGTCGCGCCCTCGGGATCGCCCTGACGTCGGCGGTGAACCTCCTGGACCTCGACCGCATCGTGCTCGGCGGGGTGTTCACGCAGCTGTACCCGTGGTTGTCCGGCCCGGTGTCGGAGGTGCTGACCACCCGCCTCGGCGGCCTGCGCGGCACACCCCCGGTCCTGACCGCCTCCCGGCTCGGCGGCGACGCGGCGACCCTCGGCGCGGCCGGCCGGGTCATCCACCGCGTCCTGGCCGATCCGGCGCCGTTCCTCATCCGGGCCCAAGAGGCCTGAACGACGTGAAGGCCGCCCCGAGGAATCCTCGGGGCGGCCTTCACGGACTGGGAACTAGCTCACCGCGTTGATCTGCACCAGCGAGGAGCCGACCGTGACACCGGTGTCGGTCTGCACGGTCAGCTGACCGCGCAGGGTCCGGCCCGGGGCCGGGACGGCGGTGGCCGTCACCGTCGCCGGCACGGTCCACGAACTGCCCGACGCGCGCAGGGCGTTGGCGTCGGTCACCGCGACCGAACCGAACGCCGGGTTGGTGAACACGTCGAGATAGTCGTAGGCGGTGGTGCCGCCCGGGACCGCGTACCCGTCGACGAGCGCGACCCACGCACCGGGCGCCGGGTTGGGCACGGTCACCGACTCCTCGGAGTCACCGTCCGCGCTGACGCCCGCCTGCACGCAGGTGCCGGTCGTGCAGTTGTACAGCACCAGGTCGAGGTCCGTGCCCACGACGGCGGGGTTGCCGATGGTAGCGGTCAGCGACGTCGAACCCGGCGTCACCGCGATCTGGTACTGCTGCTGCGTGCCTTCGGTGATCGACGGCCGCTGCGTCTTCGCGCTGCCCAGCGTGGCGCCGGTCAGCTTGCCGGTGAACGCGCCGAGGGTGTTCTGCACGGTGTAGGACCGCGGGATCGGCGTGTTCAGCGTGGCGGCGGCGATGGTGTCGGGGTTCGGCGAAATCGCCGTGCCCAGCACCGAAGCCGACAGCTTGTACGGCGCTTCGTCCACATCGGACGTCCGGCGCGCTTCGACGACGATCTCCCACACGCCCGGCAGCGGGTTGGCGATGGTCCGGCTGGTCGGCGTGCCGCCGGCGCAGCCCGCACCCGCGTCGGGCAGGTAGCACGCGGTCGTCGCGGTACTGGCCTCGGCCGGGACACCGGTCGGGTCGTACCGCAGGAACCGCACCTGGCCCTTGCCCGGAGCGCCGGCGCCGGCGTCCAGGTCCACCTTCAGCGCGCTGGCGCCCTGCGGCACCCGCACGAAGTAGCTGGTCGCCTGGTTGCGGGCGGCCTTGCCCGAGTTGTCGACCTGGAAACCCTTGCCGGCGGCGAACTCCTGCGGCGCGAAGACCGTGTTCAAGGTCTGCACGTCGATGCCGATGGTCAGCGGGTTGTCCAGGTAGAGCAGGGCCGAGTGGACCCCGGCGCTCTTCGGGTTCACGTTCACCTTGAACGAAACCGGCGTGTTCAGCGGCAGCACCACCGTCGATCCGGAGGAGAACGTGCCGTCGTTGCCGACCCACCGCACGAAGTACGGCACCGGGTGCGCCGAGCCCGTGGTGCGGGTGATCGTGTAGGTGCGGGTGTACGCCTTGCCCGTGGTCACGCCCTCGCGGTCGTGGATGCCCACGCCCGTGTTCGGCGTGGCCAGCAGCCCGGACTGGACGGTGTGCACCTCGACCGACGTCGAAACGGCGTCCGGCTTCGGGTTGAGCGAAAGCGCGACGAACGCGGCGGGGACGTTGAACAGGCCCGCGCCCTGGGCGTACGCGCCGATGCCCGGCACGAACCGCGCGGTCGACTTGATCGCCGCGCGCAGCTGCGCCACCGGCGGCCGCTGGCCGTTGTGCGTCGCCTTGTACGCGCTCACCAGCAGGGCCGCCGCGCCGGTCGCCTGCGGCGCCGCCATCGACGTGCCCTGCAGCATCGCGTAGCCGGCCGGCAGGGTGTACGTGCCGGCCACCGGGCTCGGGGCTTCCCAGCGCGGGACGGTGGCGATGGCCGCACCGGGCGCGATGATGTCCGGCTTGAAGCCGCCGTCCTCACGCGGGCCGCGCGAGGAGAACGGGTGCATCGACTCGGGGTTCTTGGTGACCGAGCCGTAGTTCGACAGCCAGGTCTCCTTGGTGATGTACGAGCCGACCGAGATCGCGTCCGTGGCCACCGACGGGTCGCCGACGGTGTTCGCCCCGGCGCCGCTGTTGCCCGCCGAGATGAAGATCTGGACGTTGTACTCGGCGATCGTGCGGTTGTAGAGCTCCGCGCGGGCGTTGTTGCCGTCGTTGAGGGCCGGCAGGCCGCCGATCGAGATGTTGATGACGTCGGCGCCGTGGCTGGCCGCGTAGACGACACCGTCGACCAGGCCGGACGAGGTGCAGCCGGCACTGGTGAGGCAGACCTTGACGGCCAGCACCTTCGCGCCCGGGGCCGCGCCGTCCATCTTGCCGCCGAAGAGGTCGTTGCCGGCGGCGATGCCGGCCACGTGCGAGCCGTGCTCCGCACCGGCGATGCCGATGCCGACGTAGCCCGGCTTGTCGGTCTGGACCACGAAGGCCATTCGCTCGGCGATGTCGGTCGCCGGGTTGTCGGTGCCGAAGAAGCCGACGTCGTACTTCTTGTTGTAGTCGGTCATCGGCTTCTCGTCGGTGAAGTCGCCGTTGCCGTTGAGGTCGACCCGGACCTCCTTGGTCACCGGGTCGAGCAGCACGCCCCAGGAGTCGGCGCGGTCGCCGTCGCGGTTGATGTCACCGCCGGTCTCGCTGTCCGCGGCACCCAGGTCGCCCGCGGTCTCGCCGAACACGCCGAACGTGTACGGGCCACCGGTGGCCGGAGCCGTCCAGGTCTTGCCGTTGGCGGTGAAGGTGCCGGTGTAGGTCTGGGTCGACTGCTTGACCCAGGTGCCGTCGCCGGAGTTGGTGGCGTTGGCGTTGTACCAGTCGACGATCTTGCGTTCGCCGTGGCTGGTGGTGGCCAGCGCGGGGGAGTCGAGGTCGACGCCGGAGTCGAGCACCGCGACCGTGGTGTCCTTGCCGTCCCAGCTGGGCAGGACCTGGCCGAACTGCGCCGCGTAGGTGTCGCCGGTCGGCAGGTACGGGTTGACGCGCGGGGTGTTCTTGCCCGGGGCCGGCTGCGGCAGCGGGTTGCTCGCGCCGTCGGGCTTCGGGTCGTCGCGCACGATGAGCCCGTCGACGTCGACGGCGTTGACCGACTTGAGCTTCGCGGCTTTTTCGGCCTTGGCGGTCGGGATGCTGACCTTGACGTAGTCGAGCTTCGTGTCGGTGGACTGGACGACCCCGCCGAGGGCCTTGAGCTCGTTCACGGCGGTGCCGGTCTGGCCCTTTTCCGCGGCGATCAGCAGCGTGACGTCGGGCTTCCCGGCCTTCTCGGCTTCGGCGACGAGCGCGCGGTCGTGCTCGTCGAGGGTCTTGCCGTCGGCCGCGCCGTTGGTCGGCGGGGCCTGCTGGGCGGAGGCCACCGGGACCGCGACGCCGAGGACGGAGGCGCCGAGAGCGGTGGCGAGGATGGTGATCCCGGCCCGCCGTCTCCAGCGCGATCTGTGCTGTTCCACTGAAACGACCCTTCGTGAAGATGTGCGTCCGAGCAGTACACAGGGTGGGATCTTCGTCAGCAATCAGACAGTTAGCCCATCAACCGCAATTGGTTGCGAGCCGAATGGCCTAATGGGCTGCCCGGTTGGGCGGTCACCGGAACGCGCCGAGGGTGGCCAGATCTCCCCATTGCTATATGTACGTATAGCGGGCTATATTCAGGTGTAGTCGACTACACGCACGTATAGGACACTGATGAGCAGCGAAGACCTCACCGCCCGGGCCCGGATCCGCGACGCCGCCATCCGGCTGTTCACCGAACGCGGCATGGAGAAGACGTCGATCCTCGACATCGCCGAGGAAGCCGGGGTCTCCGGCGGCCTGATCCGCCACCACTTCGGCTCCAAGGACGGCCTGCGCGAGGCCTGCGACACGTACGTCTTCGACGAACTGGTGAAGTTCAAGGAGGAGGTCCTGGCGAAGGGCGCCGCGAACCCGGGATTCCTCCCCACGTTCGACGCCCGGCAGCTGCTCTACCGCCGGTACCTGGGCCGCGCCATGGTCGACGGCTCCGGGGCCGCCGAGGTGCAGTTCACCGGGATCGTCGACGAAACCGAGCGCTACTTCCTCGAGCAGGGCATGGACATGCCGGACCCGCGGGGCGTCGCCGCCGCGCTCGCCGCGATGACCGGCGGGCTGATGATCCTGCAGGACCACGTCGCCCGCGCGCTCGGCGAGGAGCCGGGCACGAACGAGGCGATGCTGCGGATGTCGGCGGCCGCCGGGCACCTGTTCCTCAACCCGCTCGCCACCACCGAAGTCCTCGAAAAGGCCCGCGAAGCGCTGGCCGCCTACCAACGGAAGGAATGACGATGGCCGCAGCGATCACCGCCGCCGGCCTCACCAAGGCGTTCGGCCGGACGAAAGCCCTCGACGGGCTCGACCTGACCGTCCACACCGGCGAGGTGCACGGCTTCCTCGGGCCCAACGGCGCCGGCAAGACCACCACCATCCGCGTCCTGCTGGGGCTGATGCGCGCCGACGGCGGCCGCGCCACCCTGCTCGGCGGCGACCCCTGGACCGACGCCACCGAGCTGCACCGGCGGCTCGCGTACGTGCCGGGCGACGTCACCCTCTGGCCGAACCTCACCGGCGGCGAGGTCATCGACCTGCTCGGCCGCCTGCGCGGCGGCCTCGACACCGCCCGCCGCGCGGAGCTGATCGAGCGCTTCGACCTCGACCCGCGCAAGAAGGGCCGGACGTACTCGAAGGGCAACCGGCAGAAGGTCGCGCTCGTCGCCGCGCTGGCGTCCGATGTGGAGCTGCTGGTCCTCGACGAGCCGACGTCCGGGCTCGACCCGCTGATGGAGGAGGTGTTCCGGGAGGTCGTCGAGGAGGAGCGCGAACGCGGCGACCGGACGGTGCTGCTGTCCTCGCACATCCTGTCGGAGGTGGAGGCGCTGTGCGACCGCGTCACGATCATCCGGGCCGGCCGCACGGTGGAGTCGGGCACCCTGGACGAACTGCGGCACCTCGGGCGGATCACCATCGACGCCTCGCTCGCGCACGTGCCCGCGGACCTGGCGTCGCTGCCGGGCGTCCACGACCTGAATTCGTACGGCTCGCACGTCCACCTGTCCGTCGACCAGACCTCGCTGGCCGAGGTGATGCGGCACCTCGCCGAGGGCGGGCTGCGGAGCCTGGTGAGCCGGCCGCCGACGCTCGAGGAGCTGTTCCTGCGGCACTACCGGCAGGGCGAGCCGGTCGGAGCGGCACGATGACGGGAACCTGTGCGCTGTTGCGGCTGGTGCTGCGCCGCGACCGGTGGCTGCTGCCGGTCTGGATCCTCGGTCTCACGCTCGCGCCCGCCGGCTACCTGTCCTCGATCAAGGCGGCGTACCCGGATGCCGCGGCACGGCAGCGCTTCTACGACCTCAACGCGTCGAGCGCGACGTTCGTCGTGCGCAACGGCCCGCTGTATGGCTCTTCCGTGGGGAACCTGCTGGCTTGGCAGTGCGGGTTCGTCCCGGTCGTCGTGGGGCTGATCGCGTTGCTCACCGTGGTGCGGCACACCCGGACCGAGGAGGAGGCCGGACGCCGCGAGCTCACCGGCGCCACCGTCGTCGGCCGGCACGCGGGGCTGGTCGCCGCGGTGCTCGCCGCGTGCGGTGCGTGCCTGGTGTTCGGTCTGCTGGCCGCGTTCGCCGTCGCCGCGCAGGGTGAGCCGCTCGCCGGTGCGTTGGCGCTCGGTGCGGGATTCGCCTTGGCGGGCTGGGTTTTCGCCGGGGCCGGGGCGGTCGCCGCCCAGCTCACCTGGGGCGCGGGCGGGGCGCGGGGCATCGGCATCGGGGCTCTGGTGCTGGCGTTCCTGCTGCGCGCGGCCGGGGACAGCAGCGGTTCGGCGGGCTGGCTCGCGTGGCTGTCGCCGGTCGGCTGGGCGCACCGGCTGCGCCCGTTCGCGGGGGAACAGTGGTGGGTGCTCGCGGTGGGCGTCCTCGCGACCGGCGTGCTGGTGGTGTCGGCCGTCGCGTTGTCGGCGCGCCGGGACCTCGGCGCGGCTCTGTTACCGGCGCGGCTGGGCCGGGAGACGGCGAAGGCGTCGTTGCGTTCGCCGCTGGCGCTGGCGTGGCGGCTGCAGCGGGGGACGCTGCTGGTCTGGACCGTGTGCCTGGGCCTCGTCGGGCTGCTGATGGGCGGGGTGGCGCAGAACGTCGCGGAGATGATGCGGGACAACCGGGCGGTCGCGGACGTGTTCTCCCACATGGGTGGCGGCGGTGCGGTGATGGACGCGTACCTGGCCGGGACGATGACGTTGTTCGGTCTCGCGGTGGCGGGTTACGCGGTGCAGGCGACGCTGAAGCTGCGCGCGGAAGAAGCGGCGGGCCGGGCGGAACCGGTCCTGGCGACGGCGGTCGGCCGGGTCGGCTGGGCGCTGGCCCACCTGACGTTCGCGTTCGCCGGCTCGGCGTTCGTGCTGGCGGCGACGGGCTGGGCGACCGGCGTGGCGTACGGGAGTGGCCTCGGGCTGGTCCCGGGGGCGCTGGCCCAGCTGCCGGCGGTGTGGGTGCTCGCCGGCTTGGCGGCGTTGCTGATCGGGTTCCTCCCGCGGTTCGCCGCGGCGGCGTGGGGGCTGCTGGCGGGGTTCCTGTTGCTGTCGCTGGTCGGGTCGGCGTTGCAGTGGAACGACGTGGTGCTGGGGATTTCGCCGTTCCAGCAGATACCGCGGCTGCCGGGCGGGACGTTCTCGCTGACGCCGGTGCTCTGGCTGGTGGTGATCGCTTCGGTCGCCGGAGTGGGCGGCCTGCTCGCCTTGCGACGGCGGGACATCCCGGTGGGCTGACCACCGGACGGGACCACGGCCGGGGGTCCAGGAGGGCTTGCCCCCGGCGGGGTCTGGCAAGCAATGCCAGCCAAGACAACCCCTGGACCAACACTTGATACAACAGCCGAGCAACCACGGACCACCGATCATCGAATGCTCGGGCGTGCGTGGCTTCATTTGGGGCTACTCTGAAGTCGTCATGACGGATCGGCTCGCACAGGCAAGATCGTGACAGGGGAGGCCCCTCCCCATTCGCTTGTCAACCGCCGCGCGTCAGGCCTGGGCGGCGCGACCGCAGCACAGGGCCATGTCTGTTGACCAGCAGTTCGATCGAGTGACCCGAGCACCGAGGAGGTGTCGAGCGTGAACGATATGAACAAGCAGCCTCCACCAGCGTCCCGAACTCATCTGTCGGACCTCACCCCCCGCGCAGTGCTGGGTGAACTTGCTGCTGCGCAGGCAGCTACTTTGCCGCAACTGCCGTGGCGGCTCGTCGAGATCGATCACGACGACACGACTTTGGTGATCGCGGTACAGCTGGGACGATCTCCGCGCATCGCAGGAGTGGAAATCACAGAAACTGCGACCAGCGTTCACGTTGTAGTCCGCGGGGCCGAATCGCCACCCCCGGACGTGCTGTCCTTCGCCGTGGCGAGGACTGCCATCGCGACCGTCACCTTGCCGCACCCTGTGGGCCGGCGTCAGCTCGATGGCGCAGAGCCACAGCACACACAGTAACAAGCCTTGCCGAAGCATTTGTGGTTGTCGACCCGGTCGCGCCGACCATAAGCCCGCATAAGGAACCTGTGCCGACCGGATACATGCCGCCTGCCCGGCTGGTTCCGGCGCGAGAACGAGGCAAGGCCGGATGGACCAGCGCATGCAGCCAGAGGCCACATTCACGACGAATACCACGGGGACGCAGCCAGGAACATCCCGGACTTCGCAACACATCACCAACAGACGCAGAAAACTGACATAATGTCTGGTCAGACAGTTCTTGCTCCATCCGAGTGGTTTCGTGACGTCTTTGTTGACTTCCAAGATGGTCAGAAAGACCCTGGGTGCTCGTCGGGGCAGACATCGGCTTCTGCGAGGGGTGGAATTTCGGTGAGCGACCTGATCATGTACGAATCGATGTCACGTCGGATCGAACGACGTGCACTGTCAGGTGGCCCCACCAGGCCGCCATTCGGTTGAGCCGTGTCCGCTTGAGCGACACACGTCCCGAATCCAGCCGTCAGGGTTTCGATTCAAATAGGACGGGAATCCGAAATGATTCATGTCAACTTTGGCCTTCGTCTAAGAATTCTGACCAGTGCCGTACTGGTATCATTTCCGCTTGTCGTCTTTGCGACTGACCAAGCCGCAGCCGGCAATAGTGACATTGTGAGCAATTCTCCAATGGACACGATTGCCGGAATACAGCAGTACCTCGACGGTCACCGAAGCGAATTCGGCGGAATGTACCTTGACAACGCGACGCGTACTATACATGTCAACATGGCGCCGTCCGTCGTTCCGGAATCCACGAGAGCGCTGCATGAGATTTTTCGGAACTCATCACCACTGCGATCGCCATCGAAGGATTCAACTCCGCTGAGGCTGGAATTGCACACCGTTGCCTATAGTATGGCAGAACTGCAGCAAGTGGCGAATCAGATTACGATCAGACGGCCGTGGGCCGCCTTGATTTCCAACACCCTTGCATGGTGGGGAATCGATTGGCGCCACGATGTGGTTACGGTTGCCCTGACAGCAGTCACACAAGACTTGCAAGATCTTGCGCGCCGGGAGTTCGGCAACCGTGTCACACTGGTACCTGGCAACCAATTGACATTCGCCTCTAAACTGACAACAATTCGAGGACCCGTCCAAACCAAGAAGGTGCAACCACCAGCCAAGGTGGGAGCGATCACGAACCAGCAGGCTGGCAGTTCTCAGGTCGCACCCTCGCCGAGCAGGCTGCTCGACGGCGCGCCCTACTATGGAGGCGACCGGATCTACCGGCTTGAAGCATCCGATGACTCGGTGCTTGTCATTCAGTGCACAGGCGGCTTCGGCTACTCGGGCCCATCCATGCAAACCGCAGGGCATTGCGCACCTGGTGGCGCCTTTTGGACACAGGGCTACTGGGATCAGGACAGTAATTTTATTTACCAAACAGGCACCATGGGCCGAGTGTTTGCAGTCGAGTACGGAAGTCGCCTGCCCGACGGGGAACTGATGAACGGAAACACCTATGGTGCGGTTGTGTGGACCCAGCTGCAGACCGTTCAGACAGTTCGTGGCACGGCGTTCCCCGCGCAGGGCGAGGGAGTGTGCTTCGATGGTTCGTTCACGAACGAAAACTGCTCTGGCATCATTGATACAGTTGCCGGCTGCGCCAACGTATGGGATGATTTTGAGAAAACCTATGTGTATGTGTGCGGCCTCGACATAGCGCACTCTGCAAATAATACCAGAATGTGCCAGCCCGGCGACAGCGGTGGCCCCGTCTACCAACGCGTACCCAACGGCGTGAAGGCGGCCGGAATAATTTCGGCAACCAACGACCCTGGAACTGTATGTGCATTCACGGATATCAATATATTTGATGCCGATTTTGGTGGAAGTGTACTTTTTTCCAGTTAGACAGGTAGGGTAAACGCAACACTGACGCACAGGCGATACTCGGACCATTCAGGGCCCTGTATTGCGACCATGCGTCGAGATGCCTGTCCTCCTCAGCACCGAGGACGGGCATCTCCATGTCATGTCGGCCGCCGGAGTTCGTCGACCACAACCAGAGCAAGTGCGACCGTCGCGGCAATGCCGACACGGCGACCGACGCCGAGCGGCGCGAGGAGGAACCAGCGCCCCCGCCCCGCCGAGCCAGGGCCACATCTGCCAGCCCGACAACCACCACGGACCAGCGCGTGTACCGCTGCCCCGGCCAGTACGGGCAGGCGGGCGCCGCGTGCGATGGCGGCCCATCGGTCCCGGCGCGCGGCGGATCGGTGCCCGGCCGCCGCGAGCCGATCGAAGATCGTTCCTCCGCCCATCACCCCAGGATGCGCCCTGACCAGCGAAAACGCGAACGATCATCACTTCGTCGTGGTTTCCGGAGTCGTTCGGACCTGACTTGGCTCAAATTAGTGCGCACCGCGGTCGTGGATGCGGGTGAGGGCATCGCGGAGGTCGTCGGGTAGCGGGTCGACGGCGGTGAGGGTGTGCTCGCCGGCCTGGATGTTGATGGTGCGGTAGCGGCGGGTGGTGCGCACGAACTTCTTGATCGACCAGCCGGTGGTCTGCTCGATCCACCTGCTGACGGCCAGGGCGGCGAACACGACCGTCAGGTGCGCGTCGATCGACTCGCGCTTGTGGTGGTAGATCGGCCGCGCACGTAGGTCGTGTTTAGACATTCGGAACGACTTCTCGATGTGGAACAGTCGGTGGTAGGCGTCGATCACGAACTCGGCGGTGACGTCCGGGAGGTTGGTGACGTAGCCTTTGAGGCCGGCAAGGGCGCGTGCCTTGGCTTCCAGGGTCCGGTTGACACTCTTGGTGGCGCCGGTGAGCTGGATGAACCGGTTGCGTTTGACCGCGGTCTTGCCGGCGACGGCCTGCTCGGCCTTGGCGACCTGTTCGTCGATGCCGTGCAGGGTGCGCCGAGCCCGGTCCGCCCGGTACTGGTAGTAGATGATCTGGTCGCGGCGCTGGTCCTTGGGGCCGGCAGGCCAGGGCTGGGTGAAGATGTGCCCGTCGGGGATCTGCTCATCCGGGTGCTCGTGGCGCCACGCCTGGACCACGTACGGCACGTCGGGTATCCGCGCGCCGAGGATGAACGACAACCCCGCGGCCTCGATGGCCTGCTGGTTGGCCGCAGAGATCATGCCAGCGTCGGCCACGACCGTGACATCAGCCAGCTGGTGGGCATCCATGAACGCACGGATGGTCGGCAGCATCGTAGTGGTCTCGCCCCGGTTGCCCTCGAACGCGTTAACCATCAACGGAAACCCGCTTGCGTCGGTGAGCAGCCCGATCGTGATCTGCGGCTCCAGGCGGCGTTCTTTGGAGAACCCGGGCTCACGGAACCCGTCCCCGGCATCGGTCTCGAAGTACAAGGTGGACACATCGTAGAGAACCAGTGACGCCGGCCCCAGATCAGCGGTGCGGGCGCACGCCGCGGCCAACTTCTGCCGCCAGGACTCTTTCGCGAACGCGGGCAGACGCCGCTTGAGGGTCGCGTACGCCGGCGGGTCGAAACCTGCCTCCTCGACCACCCGCAGACTGTCCAGCTTGCTGGTCGGCTCGACGATCCGTGCCAGCACCAGTAATCGGAACACCTCGTCACCACCAGCGGCCTCCTCGAACCCCAACAGCTGGTAGGCGTGGCCGAGCGCGTCCCACAGGTACCCCATCCGCGACGACGTGATCGCAAGCGGCCCACCACCAGCACCACTGCCGGCCTGCAACGCCGCGAAGTCCGGGCCAAAGTCGAGCTCGGGCTGCCCCACAGCCAGACGCTGCCTCGCCACCGCCTTGAGCGCCTCCAACGCCGCATCGTCATGCGCCGAGCCGATGTGCTCGATGTCCCGCGACCCGCGACGCGAGGAGTGCACGATCTGCACCGCCCTGGCCCCCGACGCCGTCTTCACCGTGCGCACATACGCCACGAGAGACAGCCTGGAACCGGCCGCTTAGTGCGCAGATTTTCGTCGTTCACACGACGAAACCGCGGCTCAACAGCCAGCACCCTACCCAAGATCAGCGATCTTGAGCCAAAGTCAGGTAAGGTGACGGAATGGTCATGCGGGTGGCGGTTCCCGTGCTGCCGTGCCGAGATGTGCAGGCAGCGCGGTCGTACTTCACGGACGTGCTCGGATTCGACACCATATTCACCTGGGAGACCCCACCTAGCTACGCGGCCGTGATCCGCGACACCGCCGAGTTCCACCTGTACGCCGAAAGCAGCGTCGGCCCGGCCAGGGTGACGGTTGTCGTCGACGACGTCGATTCCTGCCACGACGAGCTGCGCGCCCGCGGCGCCGACATCGTCGAGCCACTGGCTGACCGGCCCTACGGGATGCGCGACTTCAACGTACGGACACCCGATGGGCACTTGTTGATCTTTAGCCAGCCGCTTACCGAGTACGGGTGACCATCAGCGGACCAGCCGGAAGAATGACCGGCCCTCGTCGACGAACAACGCCGGCTGCTCGAACGCCGCGAAGTGGCCGCCCCTGCCGGGCTCGTTCCAGTACCGGATGTTCGGGAACCGGCGCTCCGCCCACCGCCGAGACGGGCGCTGCAGCTCCTTGGGGAAGACCGAACAGCCGGTGGGTACGGTCACCGGCGCGCCGGCCGACCCGGAGATCCATTCGTTGACCTGCCGGAGGCTTTCCCAGTACAGCCGGGCGGATGAGGCACCGGTGCCGGGCAGCCAGTAGAGCGTCAGGTTGTCGAGCAGCTCATACCGGGTAATAACCCGATGCAGGTCGCCACCGGAGTCGGTCCACGACCAGAACTTCTCGACGATCCAGGCGCAGAGGGCGGCCGGCGAGTCGACCAGCCCGTAGCCGACCGTCTGCGGCCGGGTCGACTGCTGCGCCGAGTATCCGGAGCCCCATTCGTCCGCCTCCCGCAGTGTCGCGAGCGCCGCCCGCTCGGCACCGGTGAGGTCGTCCAACGTGGCCGGATCGGGCGGTGCGAGCGGCGGCATGAGATGGATGCCGGCGACCCGATCGGGTTGCCGTTGACCAATGCTCGTGGCGATGCTGGTGCCCCAGTCGCTGCCCTGGGCGCCGAACCGCCGGTAGCCGAGCCGGGCCATCAGCTCGCACCACGCGTCGGATATCCGCTCGATCCCCCACCCCGGCGCGGCCGGCTTGTCGCTGAAGCCGTAACCGGGAAGCGATGGGCAGACCCCTAGAACCGGCCGCTTAGTGCGCAGATTTTCGCCGTTCACACGACGAAACCGCAGCTCAACAGCCAGCACCCTACCCAAGATCAGCGATCTTGAGCCAAGTCAGGACTTCGTCGTGGTTTCCGGAGTCGTTCGGAGGCGGCCTGCTGCCCCACAACGGTCACGGATGGAGGCACCCGCCCTCCGGACTCGTTTGGGTATCCGTCTTGAGCAACGGGGGTTCGACCCCCGGGGAACACCGCGAGGCGAGGCCGGGTGCGCGCTTTCCGCACACCGGCCTCGCCCCGAGAATCGCGTGGCAACCGAGGGAGTCGAACCCTGCGCGGCTTGTGAAGGCGGCGCCCGTGGACCGGCCCTGACCCTTCGGCGGGCGACGGCTGCCAATGGTTTCAACGCTGCTAATACCCTTGATGTTTCACTTTCATGCGCTGCTTCACCCGGACGGGCCCGGCTGGCAAGGTGGTCCGCATGGATGATCTCCTGCTGCGCCGCGTCCGGCCGGGTCTCGGTGGCGACCTCGCCGACGTCCGGGTGAACGACGGCCGGGTCACGTCGATC
Source organism: Amycolatopsis sp. DG1A-15b (assembly GCF_030285645.1). Lineage (GTDB taxonomy): Bacteria > Actinomycetota > Actinomycetes > Mycobacteriales > Pseudonocardiaceae > Amycolatopsis. Next base: position 5,378,152 of record NZ_CP127296.1, on the reverse strand, counting down.
ACCGAGCCGGGCTCCGAGGGGTTCGCCGCACGGCTGGTCGACGGGCACGGCGGGACGTTGCTGCCCGGGCTGGTCGACGCGCACGTCCACGTCGTGCAGTGGGCGACGTTCCGGCGTCGCATCCCCCTGGACGCGGCCCGCTCGGCGGGAGAGGCGATCGAGCTGCTGCTGGCCCACCTGCTGGCGACGCCCGCGCCGCAGTCGGAGCTCGTCGTGGGCGCCGGGTTCCGTGACGGGCTGTGGCCGGACAAGCCGCACAAGGACCTGCTGCAGCGGGCGCTGCCCGGGCGGGCGGTCGCGTTGTTCAGCGCGGACCTGCACACGTTGTGGCTGAGCCCGGCGGCGTTGAAGCTGATCGGTCGCGACCACCCGACGGGCGTCCTGCTGGAGGGCGATTGCATGACCGCGACCGCCCAGCTCCCGACGGCGGCGATCGACGTCCAGGACCGCTGGGTGGCGGAAGCCGTGGCCGCGGCGGTCGCGCGGGGCGTGACGCAGATCGTCGACTACGAGTACGCGGACACGGTGGCGGACTGGACGCGCCGGGGCGCCCCGGCCGCGCGGATTTCGTGTGTCATCGCGAGGCACCTCCTGGATCAGGCCATCGAGCGCGGCCACCGCACGGGCGACGTCCTGCCGGACTCCGGTGGGCTGCTGACGGTCGGGCCGTTCAAGCTCTTCGTGGACGGCTCCCTCAACACCCGCACGGCCTACTGCCACGACCCGTATCCCGGCGTGGATTCGCCGGGCTCGCTGGAACTGCCGCCCGGCGAACTGATTCCGTTGATGCAGCGGGCGTTCGACCACGGGCTGCTCCCGGCGGTCCACGCGATCGGCGACCGGGCGAACACGATCGCTTTGGACGCGTTCGAGGAGGTCGGCTGCCCGGGCCGCATCGAGCACGCCCAGCTGCTGTCCCCGGAGGACGTCCCGCGGTTCGCCGCGCTGGGCGTGATCGCGGCGGTCCAGCCGTCGCACCAGCCGGACGACCGCGATGTCGCCGACCGCCACTGGCACGGCCGGACGTCGCGGGCGTTCCCGTACCGGTCGTTGCTGGAGTCGGGCGCCCGCCTGGAGTTCGGCTCGGACGCCCCGGTCGCGCCGCTGGACCCGTGGGACGGTATCGCGTCGGCGATCTCCCGCACGGACGACGACCGCCCGCCGTGGCACCCGGAGCAGGCGATCCCGTTCGCCGAGGCGCTGGCGTCGTCGTCGGGTGGCCGTCGAGGGGTGGCGGTGGGGGACGTCGCGGACCTGATGGTGACGGCGGCGGACCCGTCGGTGCTGTCCCCGGCGGACCTGCGAGCCCTCCCGGTGACGGCGACGGTCGTCGGTGGGCATGTCACCCACCAGGTCTGAGTCAGGGCTTGATTTGTCCACCGGACAACGGAAAAGATCCCACGGTGGATGTGACAACGTTGTCAGGAGGAAACCGATGAGGCAGTGCACCCCAAGAACGGGGACGCGCGTCCTGGCCACCCTGCTCGCCGGAGCCACGACGATGGCTCTCGCCACCCCTGCCGAAGCCCACGGCGGCCCCCGGTTCGCCGAAGACCCCACCACGCTCGTCGACACCTCGATCGGCAACAACGGCGACGGCACCACCTTCCCCGGCGCCACCACGCCGTTCGGGATGGTCCAGCTCAGCCCGGACACCCAGCTCAAGAAGTACGCGTCCTACGACTACGCGCAGGACACCACTCTCGGCTTCAGCCACACCCACCTCTCCGGCGTCGGCTGCCAGACGATGGGCAACTTCCGGTTCATGCCCACCACCGGCGCCGTCACCACCAGCGATCCCGCGAAGTACGGCGCGAAGTTCAGCCACGCCGACGAAACCCGCCAACCCGGCTACTACGGGGTCAAGCTGGCCAACGGCATCGACGCCGAACTCACCGCCACCCAGCGCACCGGCCAGCACCGCTACACCTTCCCGAGCGGTGCGACCAGCGAAAACGTTCTCATCGAGGTCGGCGAGAGCAACGGCTACACCTACGCCGGCGACGTCCACGTCGTCGGGGACGACACCGTCGAGGGCTGGCTGCAGGGCGGCAACTTCTGCTGGGAGACGCAGAAGGAGCGCTACCGGGTCTTCTTCAGCGCCAAGTTCGACCGCAAGTTCACGAGCTTCGGCACCTGGACCGACAGCAAGCTGACGCCGAACCAGCGTGACGCGAAGCTCGGCAGCCAGCGCACCGGCGCCTGGCTCACCTTCGGCACCGACAAGAACCAGGTCGGCGCGTCGGTCGGCCTGTCCTACACCTCCGTCGACGGCGCCCGCCTCGACCGCCAGGCCGAGCAGCCGAAGTCGTTCGACCGGGCGAAGAAGCAGTCCCACGAGACCTGGCGGGACGAGCTGAACCGCCTGCGCGTCGCCGGTGGGACGACCGCCGACCAGCGCACCTACTACAGCGCGCTGTACCGGTCGCTGCTGCACCCGTCCGTCGGGTCCGATGTGGACGGCTCGTACCGCGGCTTCGACGACACCGTCCACCGCGGCCGCGGCACCTACTACCAGATGTTCTCGCTGTGGGACACCTACCGCTCGCAGAACCAGCTGGTCGCGCTGCTGCACCCGGACAAGGCCGCGGACATGACCAAGTCAATCCTCAAGGTCTACCAGGACGGCGGCTGGGTCCCGCGGTGGGCGCTCGCGGGCGGCGAGACGAACGTGATGAGCGGCGACCCCGTCACGCCGTGGGTGGTCGACAACTACCGCCGCGGCCTCCTCGACGACAAGACCGCCCGTCAGCTGTTCGACGCGCTGTGGCGCAACGCCAACGAAGTGCCGAAGGACCAGTCGATCTTCCGCGGCCGCGACGGCAACCCGACCTACGTGCAGAACGGCTGGATCGGCTACCAGGACCTGCCGGGCTACACCTACGGCGACACGCGCCAGGCCGGCTCGGCGACCCTCGAGTACGCCCTCGCCGACTGCGCACTGTCCACAATGGCGTCCGGACTGGGCTACGGCGACAAGGCCGCGACCCTGCGAGCCCGCTGTGGCAACTTCGCGCACCTGTGGGACACCGGCGTGGAATCCCACGGCTTCACCGGCTTCCCCCGGACGAAGGCCGCGGACGGCACCGGCGTCGGCGACCCCGACCCGGCGAAGTCGACCGGCTTCCACGAGGGCACGCCGTGGCAGTACCAGTGGCTCGCCCAGCAGGACACCGCGAAGCTGTTCGGCCTGATGGGCGGCCCGGCGCAGGCGGAGCGGCGGCTCGACACCTTCTTCGACATGCCGCTGCTGCTCACCGACCCGGCGAAGGCGGCCAAGGACTCCTGGGTCCACGGCGCGTACGACTACCACAACAACTTCGCTTTCAACCCGAACAACGAGCCCGACCTGCACGCACCCTGGATGTACAGCTGGACGGGCGCGCCCTGGAAGACCTCGGCGGTGCTGCGGGCGGCGCGGACGCTGTTCACGGACACGCCGTACGGCATGCCGGGCAACGACGACCTCGGCACCATCTCGTCGTGGCTCGTCTTCGGCATGGCCGGCGTCTTCGAGGCGCAGCCGGGCTCCGGGACGTACCTGCTCAGCACGCCGATGTTCGAGAAGGTCGAGATCCACCCGGACGGCGGCCGCAAGATCGAGATCGAAGCACCGGGCGCGAGCGCGGCGAAGCTGCAGTACACAAAGGACGTCCGCATCGGACACCGCGGTTACGGTCGCAGCTGGATCTCCCACGCGGACCTGCTCCGCGCGGGCAAGATCCAGTTCCGCCTGAGTGACACGCCGACGGCGTGGGGCACGCAGGCGGCGCCACCCGCCATGTGACGGCCTACCCGCGGGCCGGAATCGCCGAGAACAGCCTGATAACACGAGTTCCTGTCCATCACACTCTCAGCGAGTTGGTGTCCACCGGATCGGACAGATTGAATGGCCATCATGTTGAGGTGGCAGCAGGCGGAGGGGAAGCGTCACGCGCTCGACGGGCCGTTCCCTCCGCGTCCGGAGGAACAGTTCGTGGCTTTGTGCGGGGAAGAAGTGACCGTCGCGGTGAGGGATGTTCCGCAGCTCGGGGGGAACTGGTTCGACCCGACGTGCGCCGAGTGCGAGTCGGCGTGGCTGGCGCGGTGCTGACCGAGGCCGACCGGGATCATCGGCTGCTGGAGCGCATCCGCGACCTGCACGCCTCGCTCGCCCCCGATCTGGCGTGGCTGGCCCGGACCGTCGGGGAGGAGGTGCCGCGCCCCGACATCCTCCGCGACCTGGGGGAGCGGCTGGCCGACCTCGGTGGGGACCTGATCACCCGCGCCGACGAGCTCGACGCCCAGGTCCGGGCCGGCCTCCCGGACGACGGCTGGCTCCCCGAAGCGGGCGCACGGCGGCGCGCACTGGCCGTCGCCCACCAGGTCGGCCCGCACCCCCTCCGGTGCGGGCCGATCTTCCTCGCCGTCTGCGGCGCCGCCTGTTTCCCCTTCTACGGGACGGACCCGACGAGCCGGACAGCGCGCCACGAACGGTGCGAAAAGTGTCTCCACGTGCGCTGATCCGCCGTTTCTGCTGAGCTGGGGGTATGACCGAGCAGAAACCGACGGCGACCGAGCGGTTCTTCCGGATCGCGATCGCGATCAAAGGCCTCGACGGCGCCCTGCAGGTCGTCGGGGCGCTGATCCTGGCGTTCATCCCCGCCTCGACGGTCAGCGGGTTCACCCACGCCGTGATCACCCGCGACCTGCTCGGCGACCCGTCGGGCACGCTGGCGCGCCACCTCGAATCGGCGACGGAGAACTTCCTCCACGGCGACACGAAGACCTTCGCGGTCGCGTACCTGCTCGCCCACGGGCTGATCAAGCTCGGCCTCGTGTGGGCGCTGGCCCGCAAGATCGTCCGCGCTTATCCCGTTGCCGCCGTCATCCTCGCCGCGTTCGTCGTCTACGAGATCTTCCGCGCGGTGCATACCCACTCGATTGCGCTGCCGTTCTTCGCCGCGCTCGACGTCGTGATCATTGTTCTCGTGTTGCGGGAGTACCGGCAGCTCAAGCGCGGTTGAGTTGCCGGATTGGAGTCTGCCGGGGTTTTCCCGCCGACCCGAACGCCGGATTGTGCAGCGGCCGCCAGACCGCGTCAAGGCGGGAAAGCGTGCCTTGACCCGGCCTGGCGGCCGCTGAGGCGGCTGCGTATCGGTTCGGCAGGGGGGTGTGGCCGGTCGGCTGGGGCCGGGAGCGTGCCGGGCGCGAGCCGTTACCGCGCGCGAGCCGTTACCTCAGCCCGGAGCCAGGCGAGGCCGGTGAGTCCGGGCCCGGTTCACGCGGCGACGGGAAACCGGACCGTCGTGCTGTCGACCTCCAGGGGTTCGACGTAGAGGGCGGTCGCGTTGTCCGAGCCGCCGCGGGCGAGGGCGGCTTCGACCAGTTCTGCTGCGCCCGTGCCCGGCTGCGCCAGTAGCGCGCGGATACCGCTGCCCGTGAGCGGCTTGTGGACGCCGTCGCTGGTCAGCAGGAGGCCCGCGCTCGTCGTCTCCGCCGTGCCGATCTCGTGCGCGTCGGCGGTGCGGACGCTGGTGGTGACCACGTGCTCCATCCGTGGCGTCACCGGCTGGTGGCGGGCGCGGAAGAACTCGGCGAGCGTGTGGTCGGTGGTGAGGCGGCTCAGCGTGGTGCCGTCCCAGGCGTACGCGCGGGCGTCACCCACCCAGGCGATGCGGTACCCGCCGTGCCCGGCCGGCATGGCGACGACGAGCACCGCGTCCCCGAGCGTCTGCTCGCGCACCGCCCGCTGCGCGGCGAGCACCGCCTCGACTGGTCCTTTGTGGACCGGCGTGCGCGCGGCGGCCGCGGCGGCGGTGCGGGCGGCGTGTGCGGCGGCGGGATCGTCCCCGACGCCGTCGGCGAGCGCGAACGCGATGCCCGGGCCGCCGGCGGCGGCGTACGCCCCGACGGCGTCGGCGTTGAGTGAGCGCGGCCCCTGCGCACTCGCGGTGTGCCAGCGTGGGTAACCCGGACGTGTGGTGATCATCGCGGCCTCCTCAACCCCTCACCTCCATGATCCGCGCCGAACCTAAGGGGCGGCTGAGACTTTCCGGGTACGTTGGAAGGGGGGTGGGGATGGAGTTCCGGATTCTCGGGCCGCTGGCGGTCTCGCGTGCCGACGGCCGGGCAGCCGCGCTCGGCGGGTGCAAGCCGCGGACGCTGCTGGCGGCGTTGCTGCTGGCCCGCGGGCGCGTGGTGCCCGACGAACGGCTGATTTCGCTGCTGTGGGAAGGCGAACGGCCGTCGACGGTCGACGCGCAGGTGTGCACGTACGTCTCGCGCCTGCGCAAGGCCCTCGGCCGCCCGGCGCGGCTCGTCCGCACCGGCGGTGGCTACCTGCTGACGCCGGGCGGGACCGTCGACGCCGAGGAGTTCGAGCGGCTGGCTTCGTCGGGCCACGACGAGCTCCGCGCGGACCGCCCGGCCCGCGCGGCGGCGCTGTTCCGCGCCGCACTGGAGCTGTGGCGCGGCCCGGTGCTCGCGGGCGTCGCCGAACCGCTGCGCGCCGGCGAGGCGGCGCGGTTCGACGAGCTGCGGCTGACCGTGCTGGAGGGCCGGCTCGAAGCCGACATCGCGGCGGGCGAGCACCTGCGCGCGGTACCCGACGCGACCGCGTTCGTCCTCGAACACCCGATGCGGGAACGCGCGCGGGCCCTGCTCATGGCCGCGCTCTGCGCGGGCGGACGGCCGGCGGACGCGGTGGCGGTCTACCACCGCGGCCGCCGCCTCCTCGACGAACGGCTCGGGATGACGCCGGGGCCGGCGCTGCGTGCGGCGTACCAGCGGGTCCTGGACGCTCAGGCGGGGTAGGGCGCCGACTGGAAGTCGCGGTCGAGTTCGGCAGGCGAGCGCGGCAGCCAGTACCGGGCGAGCGCGCGGACCTGCTCGCGCGGCAGGGCGGGGTTGACGTGGCGGTGGTCGGGTTTCGCGATGGACTGCAGCGCCCAGCCGAAGCCGATCATCGGGTGGATCCGCGCCCAGCGGTGCCGGTCGATGCCGAGGACCATCTGCGCGCGCAGGACGGAGTGCCAGAAGTGGTAGCCGCCCGGCGGGTTCCCGTTCATGGTGTGCACCTCCGACTCTTCCGGCGCGCGCCGCGGGTCGAAGAGGATCCCCTGCCCGAAGGCGGCGAAGGCCCTGACGAGCCCGGCCTCGTCACCGCGGTAGAAGCGGTCGAAATTGTCGAGCTGCAGCTTCGAGAGGACGCGCAGCGGCTGTTCGACCGGCTTGGCGAACTCGGCGTAGTTCGCCGGGTACGCGGGTTCCCGGCTCAGCTCCCGCCATTTCCCGTACAGGCCTTCCGGAGCGTTCTCCTGGATGAAGGGGAAGAGCACGGCGTAGGCGTCCTGGACTTCCTGCGACGGGTGGTAAAGCGAGATTTCGTCGAGCTGGTACCAGAGTTCGTTGGCCCGCCGGTCCCCGAGCATCCCGGGCACCGGCGGCAGGCCGCTGTCGGCCAGCGCGGTTCCGGTCCCGGTCGCGGCGAGCGCAACCCCGGCCACGGTGGCGGCCCCGGCTTTGAGCAGACTACGGCGATCCATGGTGTCCCCCTCGGCCCGGCGGCCCCCTGCCGCCGTTCGCCGCCACGGTACGGAAGATTTCTATACTTTCTCTGTAAGATCGTTTCCGTGGACGGCTGCCGCGCGCTGGAGAAGCAGGTCTTTTCGTACGCGGCGCTGGTCGACGCGGGGTGCCGCGGAAGACGAACGAATGCTGGGCGGACCGGTTCACGCGAGGGGACAGCGGCTGGCGGTTCACCGAACGCCGGGCCACGGTCAACCTCGTCGGCGAGGTGAGTCACCACCTGCGCGCGAAGGGGCCGTGAGCGGACTCACGGCCCCTTCGCGAACTTCAGCTTTGCAGGTCGTACACCGTCTGGCCGTCCACGGTGGTGGCGGTGAAGTTCGCCGTCACCCACTCGGTGATCTCCGACGATCCGCCACCCGGCCCACCTCCTCGGCCACCTTCGACGTAGTACTTGACCTCACCCGCGGCCACGTACGCCTTGAACTCGGCCAACGTCGGGGCCGGGTCCGAACCGCTCCAGCCGCCGATGCCGATCACCGCCTTGCCGCTCGCCAGCTCCAGCGAGGCCGCGCTCTGCGAACCCGTCGTCACCGCGGCCCACTTCGTCGTCGTCTTCGCCAGCAGGGCGCCGATGGCGCTCGACGACGAGTCAGGATCGCCCCCGAAGCCACCGCCCATGGCGCTCGAAGTCGGACCCGACGTCGGGATCGAGCCGCTGTGCGCCACCGACGCCGTCTCGACGCCGTACGCCGCTGATGACACGCCGATCGTCAGGACCACCGCCGCCGCCACGACCGCGACCACCCGGCGCGAGGCCGGCACGCCCATCACCAGCACCGTGCCCACCAGCACTCCGAGCACCGCGACGATCCAGCGCAGCGCCGGGAACCACTCCGGCGTCCGGTCCAGCAGGATGAACGACCACACCGCCGTCGCCACGACCATCCCGGCCAGCACGGCCCGCGGCGCCGGGTGCGCCCGGCCCTGCCACAGCGCGCGGCCCGAAACCGCGACCAGCGCGGCGATCGCCGGTGCCAGCGCCACCGAGTAGTACGGGTGCACCGTGCCGCTCATGAAACTGAACACCAGTGCCGTCACGACCAGCCAGCCACCCCACAGCACCAGCGCCGCCCGGGTCCGGTCCGTCCGCGGCGCGCGGCGCGTGAACCACAATCCGGCCACCAGCCCGATCAGCGCGGCCGGCAGCAGCCACGACACCTCCGTGCCGAAGCTGGCCCCGAACATCCGGAACAGGCCCGTCGACCCGCCGAAGGCGGTGTTGCCGCCCATGCCGCCGCCGCCCATGCCGCCGCCGTTGCCCTCGCCACCGAAGATGCGGCCCAACCCGTTGTAGCCCAACGCGAGTTCGAGCAGGCTGTCCCCTTCGGACCCGCCGATGTACGGCCGCGACGACGCCGGCCACAGGTCCACCAGCGCGATGAACCAGCCCGCCGAGACGACCAGCGCCACGACCGCAGCGCCGAGGTGCAGCAGCCGCTTGCCCGGCGACGTCGGCGCGGCGAGCAGGTACACCAGGCCGAAGGCCGGCAGCACCAGGAACGCCTGCATCATCTTCGTGAGGAACCCGAACCCGATCGCGGCCCCGGCCAGCGCCAGCCACCGCGGGCTCGCCGTTTCCGTGGCCCGCACGACGAAGTAGGCGCCCGCGACCATCAGCAGCACCAGCAGCGCGTCCGGGTTGTTGAAGCGGAACATCAGCGCCGCGACCGGCGTCACCGCCAGCACCGCCCCGGCCAGCAGCCCCGCGACCGGGCCGGAAGTCCGCTTCACCGTCAAGTAGAGGATCCCGACGGAGGCGACACCCATGAGCGCTTGCGGCGCCAGCACGGTGAAACTCGAAAAGCCGAAGATCCGGGCGAACGCCGTGCCGACCCACAGGGCCGCGGGCGGCTTGTCGACGGTCAGCACGTTGCCGGAGTCCAGCGAGCCGAACAGCCACGCCTTCCAGCTCTGCGTCCCGGACTGGACGGCGGCGGCGTAGAAGGAGTTGCCGTAGCCGGAGGCGGTGAGGTTCCACAAGTACAGCAGCGCGGTCGCGGCCAGCAGCCCGAACGCGGCCGGGCGGACCCAGCGCGGCGGTGCGTGCGCGCCGGACTCCTTGCGGTGCCTGGGCTCGGTGACCGGAGCGGGCAGGACGGTGGTCATCAGTACTCCTTCGGAGAGGTGGCCTGGCGGCGCGGGTGGAACACCCAGCCGCGCAGGAGCAGGAACCGGAGCACCGTGGCGGCGAGGTTCGCCAGCACCAGCACGGTGAGCTCCAGGACGAGGCCGGGGGTGGTGGATCCGTTGAGCAGGGCCAGCGCTCCGCTCGTCAGCGCAAGCCCGAGCCCGAACACGATCAGCCCTTCGAACTGGTGGCGTCCGGCGCCGGCGCGGCCGCGGATGCCGAACGTCAGCCGCCGGTTCAGCGCGGTGTTCCCGATCGCCGTCACCAGCAGCGCGGCGAAGTTCGCCGGTTGCGCGCCGACGACCGTGCGCAGCAGCAGGAACAGCAGGAGGTAGGCGAGCGTGCTGCTGACGCCGATCGCGGCGAACCGCACCAGCTGCGTCACCAGCCGCGGCGGCACGCCGGGCGCGTCGACGCCGATCGGCTGCCTGCCGAGCTGCTCGCGCAGCCTGCTGACCGGGATGTCCCCGGTGAAGGTGGCCTTGGTGACGCGGGCGATGCCCTTGAGGTCTTCGGTGGCCGTCTTGACGATGTTGACCGACGAGTCCGGGTCGTCGACCCAGTCGACCGGCACCTCGTGGATCCGCAGCCCGGCGCGCTGCGCCAGGACGAGCAGTTCGGTGTCGAAGAACCAGCCGGTGTCCACCACGTGCGGCAGCAGTTCACGGGCGACGTCGGCGCGGATGGCCTTGAACCCGCACTGCGCGTCGCTGAACTTCGCGGCGAGCGTCGAGCGGAGAATCAGGTTGTAACACCGGGAAATGAACTCGCGCTTCGGGCCGCGCACCACGCGCGCGCCCCGGGCGAGCCTGCTGCCGATGGCGAGATCGGAGTGCCCGGACAGCAACGGCGCGACGAGCGGCGCGAGCGCGGCGAGATCGGTGGAGAGGTCGACGTCCATGTAGGCGAGCACGGCGGCGTCGGAGGCCTGCCACACGGCGTTGAGCGCGCGGCCGCGGCCCTTCTCGTCGAGGTGTTGGACGGCCACCTCCGGGAACTCCCGGGCCAGTCGTTCGGCCACCTGCAGCGTCGCATCGGTGCTCGCGTTGTCGGCGACGGTGATCCGGTACGGGTAGGAGACGTGCTCGGCCAGGTGAGCGTGCAGCCGGCGGATGCACGGTTCGAGGTCGGTCTCTTCGTTGTAGACCGGGATGACGACGTCGAGAACGGGCTGCGGGCCGGCCAGGTCGACCGGGACGGTCCCGGGCCGCGATGCGGGGGCGGTGGCTGTCATGCCCCCACGATCGCGGCCGCCGCTTTGGTGACCGTGTGATCTCTCTGTGCGGTTCCTGTGCGGTGCCCGGTTCGCCGCCGGGCACCGCGGGAATCAGCTGTGCGCCCGCAGCGGCACCACCGAGGTGGGCGGCACCGCGCGGCCGGGCCGGTGTTCGAGCGGGGTGGTGCAGACGGTCAGCGTGACCAGCGCGGCGTACTTCGGGTGCCGGTCGACGTAGACCTCGGCGGCGAAGCACGCCGCCGCCAGCTGTTCGCGGCCTTCCCGGATCTGCTCGAACCCGATGCCCGCCGGGCAGAACAGCCGGACCACGACGTCGCCGTCGAGCGGGCGGGTCCAGAGGATCGCCGGGCGACGGCCGTCCACCGTGCAGATCCGGGCGCCCGCGAACCCCGAGCGGAGCCGGTGCTGCACCACGATCGCGCGCAGCCGGCCGCGCAGGTGCCGGCGGGCGGCGCGCCAGTAGAAGAGCCAGTTGAAGGCCGCGACGAGGGCCACGAGCGACCAGACCGGTCCGAGCCGGGTGATCAGGCTGACCAGTCCGTACGGCAGGAGTGTCAGGGCGAGGATCTCGTAGCGCCAGTGGTAGAGCCACAGCACCGGGTTGGGCCGCTTGATCCGGGCCAAGTGCCGGGCCAGTTCGGGGACGTGGTTGTGCTGGGTCATGACCGTGCTCCCTTCCGGCCGTCGGCGACCGGGACGGCGGCCGCCGGGCGAAGGACTCCGGTACCGGCGCAGGCCGGGCAGGCCTCGCCGTCGGTGGTGCCGGCTCCGCGGCCGCCGCAGCCGGGACAGGCCCGCACGGTGTCCCAGCGTGGATCGCGGTAGACGCGGACGCCTTTCGGTTTCTTGACGACGTTCAGCCCGCGGGCTCGCGCCCGGGCGTCTTCCTCGGTCGCGAAGAGCCATTCGCCGAGCCGGTCCCGCAGCCGGTCGAACCAGCCGTGCGAGCGGGACGTAGGTAAGTTGTGGTCTTCCATCCGGACACCTCCGGAACAACGCACGAACTCGGGAAGGCTGCCCGGTCGGGTCGTCGGCTGGGTCGCCCGTGGGCGGCCTGGGGAGGCCGCCGGATGCTCACGGTGGTGCTTCAGGTGCGGGTGGTCGCCACGACTGTGGCAACCGGGTGGGCCGCGACCTGCAGCTTCCATCCGTTCGGGCGAGTCGTGCCGAGATGGCCGTCGTGCGGAGGCGCCGGTGGGATAGGCTGCGCTCTGTGTCCACATATTGTCATCTCCCTACGGTCGCCTACCTATGTAGGTAAGTTCGGTGAACGATGCCTACCTACCTAGTATGTCCCCTGCGGCGCCGTCGGCGGGTGCTGAAGTGGTAACAACCCCCGAACAGGTCGGTGTCGAGCTGCGCCGGCTGCGCGAGGCCGCCGGTGAAACCCAGGCCGAGCTGGCCAAGGTCGTGCGGGTGAGCCGGGCGAACCTGACCCAGTGGGAATCCGGGCGCTACCTCCCGTCGGCGGCGAAGGCCCGGCTGCTCGACGAGCACTTCGGGATGGGGAACGCGCTGCTCGGGATGATCGAGTCGGCGCGGAACCAGGGCAAGGGCCCGGGCCCGGTGCTCGAGACGGCGGGCTCCCTGCGGGAGGTGTTCCGCCGGGCGGGCCGCGCCCTCGCCGACGACCTGATCCGCGACGGAAACGGCCGGGCGTCGGGCTGGCGGCACTACCTCCGGCAGGACGACCCGCGGACGACGCTGGCGACCGCGTACGGGGTCAAGGCGATGTCGCTGATCGGCGAGCCCGCCCTGGACCTGCACCCCGTCCTGGCGGACCTCTACGGCAAGCGCTCGGAGCTCGGCTGGCAGGGCCGCTCGAAGGGGCGGCGCCCCGAGGTCACCGCCGCCGTGATCGACGCGCTCTACCCGGCGAGCTCGCTCCTGTCCGTCGAGGACGGTCTCGGCTACCTCGCCCGCTCGCTCGACGGCTACAGCCGGACGCGGCCGTTCCTGCTCACCACCGCGCTCCGCACCGCGGTCCGGCTCCGCCCGGACGCGCCGCTGACGACGGAGCTCGCCGACGACCTCCTCGCCGCCCGGCTCGACTTCGGCGGCGTCCTCCTGTGGGGTGAGAAGAAGGCGCCGCATCAGGTCGCTCCGGAGCCGTCGGCGGCGCACACCGCGCGGGCGGTGGTGGCCCTGCAGGCGTTGCGGCACAACGGGGTGGACCGCGCCGACGTCGAAGAGGCGGTCGAGCTCGGCACGCAATGGCTCATCGCGCGGGACCACCCGGACGACGGCGTCTCCGACGAGCTCCGGCTCGACCAGCCGGACGGCGCGCCCGCCCTCCGGCTCACCATCAGGCACTTCACGGCGGCGTGGGTCGTCCAAGCGCTGGCCGAAGCACCCCGGGTGCCTTCGGCCAGGCTGGAGCGCGCGCTCGCCGCCGTGTGGGAACGCTACGAATCCGGAGTCGGGTTGTGGGCATGGGGCAGCGGGGACCTCCCGATCTGGATGACTCTCGACGCCATCACCGCCCTTAAGGCGGCCGCGCTGGCGTTCCCGGCTCCCGTTCTGGCTTCCCCGTAGCCGCAGATTGCGAGAACACCCGCACGATGACCACCACCACGACGTTCGTCGCGGCCCCCGCCGGCGCGGCGGGCCACCCCTTTCCGCGCGAGGTCGCGGAAAGCGCAGGCATCCCCTTCCGGCCCGGCCTGGCCGAACTGCGCGCGGCCGCGGAGTACGTCCGCGGCGCCCGGCACTCGCTCGCGGCCTGGCTGCGCGACCTGGTCGCCGACGACGCGGCCGCCGCCGAGATCGCCCGGCGTTCGTACTGGCACCCCAACGGTTTCGCGAAGATCCTCCTCCACACCGGCGTCGAGTCCGGGTTCCGGATCCGGCTGCACGTCTGGCCGGCGGCCGACGTGGTCTCGCCAGGGGAGTCGAACCCCCACAGCCATCGCTGGGAGTTCGCGTCGTACGTGCTCGCCGGCACCGGCATGCACACGGTGGAGTTCGCCGAGACCGCCGAAGGCGGCAAGCCCTACCGGCGTTACCGCTACGGCACCGACCCGGCCGACCCGGCGGCCCTGGTGGCCGACGGCGCCGTGCGGCTCAAACGCCTCGGCGTGCCGCACATCCGGGGCGGCGACGTCTACACGTGCGGCACTTCCGTCGTGCACACGGTGCGCCCGGTCGACGCGGGACTGACCGCGACCGTCGTCGTCCAGGGACCGCGGCGGACACCCACCACCGTCGTCTACTGCGAGCCGGGGGAAAGCGACGACCAGCCCAACGGCGATCTTTCCGCAGACGACTTCAAAAACCTGGTCGGCGCGGTACTGGCGGGTCTCGGCACCGAGGTCGCATCATGATGCTCGTGGAGCTGAAAGCCCAGGTCAGAAGGCGCCGGGCACGGCGCGGCGTGCTGACCGACCGGGCCATCCGGCGGGCTTGCGAGACCGGTGACCTGCGGGTGGAGCCGTTCGACCCCGCGCTCGTGCGGCCGGCCGCGCTCAGCTTGCGGCTCGGGTACGAGGCGTTCACCCTGGAGACCGCCGGGCCGGTCGACATCGCCGACCGGGAGACCCACCCCGAGCTGGTCCCGAAGGAACCGGACGGGCGGGGCCGGCTGGCCGTCGAGCCCGGTGAGGTGGTGCTCGCGCCGACGCTGGAGAAGATCGGCCTCTCCGAAAACCTGGCCGGCCTCGTCGACGGCACCAGCGACTACGCGCGGCTCGGGATCAGCGTGGTGTTGTGCGGACAGGTCAGCCCCGGGTTCGGCTGGGGCACGGGCGCGGTGCTCACCCTCGAGATCGTCAACCACCTCCGGCACCCCGTGCTGCTGTACCCGGGTGCCCGGATCTGCAACCTGATGCTGTTCGCCTCCACCGGGAGCGAGCTCCCGTACGGCGAGATGCCGCACAACTACTCGAGCGACCACCGGGTCGTCGCATCCCGATTGGCGGATCATGTCCGAGGCGACTGAGCCACGCCTCGGCCAGCTGGGCGAGCGCGGCATCCAGGAAAAGGTGCTGCGGCCGCGGTATGGCGACACGGAAGGCTTCGGCGACGACAGCGCGTTCCTGACGAAGGTGGACAGCCCGAGCGAGCTCGTCGCGACGACCGACAGCTGCCCGGCGCCGCTGGTCGACCTCCTGCGGGAGCCGGACCTGTACCACTCGGGCTGGCTGCTGGCCACGATCAACCTCTCCGACCTCGCGGCCGCCGGTGCCGAGCCGCTGGGTCTCGTCGTCAACTACACCCTGCCCGCGGCGACCACGGTGCGGCAGTTCGAGCGGCTGCTCGACGGCGTCGACGACTGCTGTGCCGCGCACGGCACCCGGGTCGTGGGCGGGGACATCAGGGACGGCGCGGTCGTCCAGCTGACGGCGACGGCCATCGGACGGTGCGCTCCGGGCAGCCGGCTCCGCCGGATCGGGGCGCGCGCCGGGGACCGGCTGCTGCTGGCCGGTTCCCCCGGCTACCTCTGGGCCGCGGCCCTGGTGGAGACCGGGCGGGCGAAGCTCCCGGCGCCGGCCAGGGAAGAGATCTGGCGGCGGGCCAGCAGGCCGCCGGCCCAGCTGCAGGCGGGACGGCTGCTGGCGGCCAACGGGCTCGCGCGGGCGGCGATGGACGTCTCCGACGGCCTGTTCGCCACGGTCCGCGCGCTGGGCGAGGCGAACGGCCTCGGCGCGGCGGTCACCGGGGAGTTCGAGCTGGCCGAGCCGGTGGCCGAAGTGGCCGTGCGCAGCGGTGTGCGGCCGTTCGACCTCGCGCAGACCTGGGGCGACTGGGGACTCGTCGTCGCGACCCGGCCCGAAGACGCCGAACTGGCCACGAAGACCTTGCGCGAGGAAGGCCTGGCGGTCCAGGAGATCGGGAAGTTCACCGCGGACCGGCGGTTCACGGTGGGCGCCGAGAACGCTCCTTGGCGGGGTATCGCCCAGGAGCGGTTCTCGGCCGGTTCGTGGCACGGCGGCGAACTGTCCACAATGCTCGCCGACGTGCTGGGGCGCTGAACCCGGCTCAGCTGTGCGCCCGCAGCGGCACCACGTTGCTCGGCAGGGACGCCCGGCCCGGTTCGCGCTTCGGGGCCGTCGGGCTGATCGTCAGCGTCACCAGGCCGGCGTACCTCGGGTGGCGGTCGACGTACACCTCCGGGACCGCGCACGCGGCGGCGAGGACCGTGCGGTTCCGGTGCAGGTGCTCGAACGCTTCCCGGCCGAACAGCGACACGACGACGTCGCCGCCGCGGGGGCGGCTCCACAGGATCGCCGGGAGGCGGCCGCCGGGCAGGCGCAGGTGCGGGAACACCGCCCGCAGCCGGTGCTGCAGCCGGATCGCGTGGATGCGGGCCTGCACCTGGCGGCGGCGCAGCACCGCCAGGCCGAGCGCGGCGGCGAGAACCGCCGCCGCCCGAAGCGGGCCGGCCCAGAGGGCGAAGGTCACCACGCCGTAGGGGAGCAGCGTCACGGCCAGGATTTCCCATCGCCAGTGGTAGATCCGCAGCGGGAAGGTCGGAGGCGTGCTGGTCATTTCCGTGCTCCTTTCGGTCGGCCGGCGGCGCAGGAGGCCGCCGAGGTGGCGCAGGAGACGCCCGGCACCGGAGGCCAGCACGAGGGCGGCGACGATGACCGGCCCGGACGTCATGTCGGGATCCGGGTCTTCGGGGCGGGTTCGGGTTTGAGGTCGCGGTCGCGGCCGAGCTGCCAGGTCCAGCGCCAGCCGGCCCAGATCGCGGCGGCGGAGCCCACCAGGACGAGGACGAAGGCCTGCCCCACCAGCCCGTCGAGCGGGGCGAGCCGCAACAGCACCAGCAGCGCCCAAAGCTGGGACGCGGTGAAGGGGATGACGAGACCGGCCGCGTAGACGCCCCGGCGCCAGCGGCTCCGGCCCGGTGCGGTGGTGTAGGGGTCCATGAAAGCCCTCCTCTGCCGTGGATCCAGGAAACCTCCGGCTCGCCGGTTGCTTTGTGTCAGCTGACACAGAGCGCGGGATTCAGCTCGCCAGTCGTCGAAGTTCAGCCATGCGGTGGATCGTCACCTGTCTTCTGCCGGTGCTGATCACCCCGCGGCGGCGCAGGTCGCGCGTCGCGCGCGCCCAGGACTCCCGCGAGATCGCCGCGGTCATCGCCAGTTCGGCCTGGGTGGCCGGGACCGCGATCCGGATGTCGTCCCCGCGTGGCACGCCGTGCTGGACGGCCAGTTGCATGAGCTGCGCCGCCACCCGCCGCGCCGCGGCCCCGCCGCCGACGTCCAGCCACTGCCTGCCGACCGAGCGCAGCCGGGCCGAGAGCACGAGCAGCAGCGCCCAGGAGATCCGCGCCCGCGTCCGGCACAGCGCGGCGAACCGGTCGCCGGGGATCTCGAGCACGTCGAGGTCGTCGAGCGCCTCGACGGTCGCCGAACGCGGCAGGTCGTCGATCGCGGCGAGCTCCCCGATGACGTCACCGGCCCCGCGCACCCCGACGACGACGTCGCGCCCGTCCGGCGTGCCGTGGACGATCCGCACGTGCCCGGACAGCAGCACCAGCACGACCCTGGAGAGGTCGCCTTCCCGGCACACGGTCTGCCCGCGCCGGAACGAGCGGCGCGTGGCGGACTCCGCCACCTTGCGGCGATCGGCCGGGGCCAGTTCGGCCCAGAAGCCCGTCGGTTCCACGGTCCCCACCTCTTTTCGCGCTACGCGGGCATGTCCTCCTGGCGGTGCGCGGCTTCCGGGACGTGGAGCCATCCGCGGAGCCGCTGGGTGCCGACCTTGATCGGCACCGTCTGGAAGTACGCGGTGTGGTCGATCCCCGGGTAGCCGTGCCGGACGACCGAGCGGTGCATCTCCGGTGAAATGACGAGCACCAGCGGAGCGGCCGTGATACTCAGCTGCCGCCGGAGTTCCCGCGCGTCGACGAAGCGGCAGACGATGTCGACGTCCTCGCCGTACGGGCCGCGGGTGTCGTAGTGCACCTCGCCGGCGTGCACGGCGACCCGGAGCCGGAAGGCGAGCTCCGGATGGCTCTCGGCGTGCTTGTCCAGCAGTTCCGCCAGCGTGGGGACGACGGTGGTGAGCAGCACCGGCTTCGGGGCCTGGTCGACGGGCCGGACCAGGCACAGCGCGCCGTCACCCCGGTCGACGAAGCCGTCGCGGAACTTCTTGGTGATCCCGCCGGCCAGGAAGGCCTCGTCCAGCAGCTCGAACAGGACGGTGCGGAGCCGGGCCCTGGCGGGGTTCGTCCGCGTCGTCGAGCCTTCGATGTCGACCGCCACCATGGCCCGGTGGAGGGGGACGTGCTGTGCTGGACTACTCATGGCCTGCTCCTGCCTTCAGGTTAGAACTGAAGTTCAGTCAAGGAGACTGTAAGGCGTGAAGTACCCCGGATCAACTGAGATGAATCGGTGTTATCTGTTCGGTGCCAGGAAGTTCGAGCAGACGTAACGTTTCAGTCCCAGGTTCGGCGGGGCGACCATCGAGCTTCTAGTGACGGGGAGTAGTATTGGCGCCCTCGTCGGGAGTACTGAAATTTCCTGAAGGGCGGCCCACGTCGTGTCCTCAGCTCAGCCGCAGTGGTCCGCGCTCGCTCACCGCCTGCGCGCGCTGCGCGAGAACCAGTGGCCCGAGGCCGGGATCACCCAGGCTCAGCTCGCCAAGGCCCTCGGGGGGAACAAGTCCCTCAGCATCTCCTTGATCTCCTCGTGGGAGAACACGGAAAAGCCGGTGACGCCGCCGACCCGGCGGCTCGACGCTTACGCGACGCTGTTCGCGACCCGGCGGTCGCTGGACGGCGGCACGCTGCGCATCCTCCCCATCGGACAACTGACGGACGGGGAGCGAGCGCGGCGCGCGGAACTCCTGGACGAGCTCCTGGAGCTCCGCGAAGGCCGGGAGCTCGTGGCGTCGCCAGCCCCGGTGGCCGACATCTGGACGTTCGAACAAGGCCAGAACATCACGATCGTCTGCGCCCGGCTCCCGGAGAAGTACCGGAACCTGTCCTACGCGGACCCGGAGAGCGCCGACTTCGTCTCGCTCTACACCTACGCCGACCCGGACGCGCTGATCGAGCTGTTCGGGCACATCCGCTCGCGCAACCCGGACAACAACGTCAAGTTCTGCACCAGCGAGGAGCTGACGGCCGACGATTACACGAGCCACCTCGTCCTGCTGGGCGGCGTGGACTGGAACTCGGTGACCCGGGACGTGATCGAGCGGGTGGACCTCCCGGTGGAGCAGGTCGGCCGGGTGGACGACGCCGAACACGGCGGGTTCCGGGTGCAGCAGGACGGGCGTCCGAAGCTGTTCGAACCCAAGCTCGACCGGCGGGAACACCTGCTCGAGGACGTCGCGCACTTCTACCGCGGCGAAAGTCCGTTCAACCGAAAGCGCACCGTGACCGTGTGCAATGGTATGTACGGTCGTGGCACTCTCGGAGCGGTTCGCGCGCTGACGGACGCGCGTTTCCGCGACCGTAACATCGCGTACGTGCAAGACCGGTTCGGCGATGTGGAATCCTTCAGCATCATCAGCCGCGTGCCTGTCGTCGGGGGACAGGGGCTGACCCCCGACTGGACCCTCGAGGAGAACCGGTTGCACGAGTGGCCCGAGGCCGCCGCGTGAACCCGCGGCAGCACGAGTCGCACCAGGACCTCCTGGCGCACTTCGACACCGAGGACGTCTCCGGTGCGGCGATGGACGCGATCATCGTGCCCACCGCGCGCCCGGCCCCCTATCTGCGGCAGGCCATCGCCGCGGCCAAGGAACACGATGCCTTCCTGCTCTTCCTGTGCAGCAAGCTGTCGACGATCTCCGGCGCGATCCTCGAGGCGAAGAGCGCCGGAGTCGGCGCGCTCGCCATCGACACCGATCTGCTGAACCCGGGGCTGGTTCCGGAGTTCGCCACCGACCAGGTCGTGCGTTTCACCCGGTTCCGGAGGCAGACCGACACCAGCTTCAAGCGCAACCTGGGGCTGCTCATCGCGGTGCTGGCCGGCTGGAAGCGGATCCTCTTCCTCGACGACGACATCGAGCTGCCGAACCCCGCGGACCTCGGCGTCGCGGCCGGCCTGCTCGGTGAATACCCGGTGGTCGGGCTGGCCAACGCGGGGATGCCGGACAACTCCGTCGTGTGCCACGCGATCCGGGACGCCGGGCGGAAGCAGGACACCTTCATCGGCGGCGGCGCGCTGGCGGTGGGGAAGCGGCCTTCAGTTCGTTCTTCCCCAACATCTACAACGAAGACTGGTTCTTCCTTTTGGACGGCATGAAACTGCGGCCGTCCGCGACCACGGGCAAGGCGGTCCAGAAGGACTACGACCCCTACCGCGACCCCCGTCGTGCCCGTGGGGAAGAACTGGGCGACACCCTGGCCGAAGGCGTGTTCGGGCTGTTCGACAACCACCTCGGCCTGGCGCAGGCCACCAAGGCGTACTGGCGGGAGTTCCTCACCGACCGCCGCCGGATCATCCGGGAGACGATCAAGCTGGTGCAGGCGTCGCCGATCGAGGCGGCCCAGCAGGCGCGGATGGTCGACGCGCTCAAGGCCGCGGTCGGCCGCAGCGAGCTGATCACGCCGGAGCTGTGCCTGCGGTACCTCCGTGCGTGGCAGCAGGACTGCGTGCGCTGGCGGCAGCGGATCACCGACCTCCGGCGCGATCACCACGGCGGTTCGGGTGTCGGGCACGCCGTCGAGGCGCTGGGCATCCCGCTGCTGGCTCAGGCCGGGGTCGACGTACCGGTCAGCACGGGTGCGGCGCGGCAGCCGGGTCGGCCTCGGTCCGCGGCGCGGGTGTGATCGGCACCAGGTCGCTGACCAGCACGTAACACACTTCCTCCTCGGTCAGGACCGTGCCGTCCGGCAAGGTCTTCCGCGCCAGGCAGATGACCTCGCCGTGACCCCAGTCGCGATAACCGAGGTGCTTGTACAGGCGCGCGGCGTCGTCGTTGTCGGTCCGCACCGCCAGCGCGACCCGGTAGCGGCCCTTCTCGAGGAGGCGACGCTCGGCCTCGCGGACCAGTGCGGTGCCGACGCCGTTCCGCCGCAGGTCCTGGTGGACTTCGAGGTGCGTGATCAAGGGAACGCCGGGCAGGTGGTCGCTGATCGGCTTTTCCTCCGCCTCCGCCAGCCAGAGGTAGACCGCTCCGGCGGGCAGGGGACCCAGCCAGCCCAGGAACAGCACGCCGTGCTTTTCCTGCTGCCGCCGGAAGCGATCGTCGAAGAAAGCGCGGTCTCCGAGGACTGCGGCGAACGATTCCAGGTCTGCCGATTCGGCCCGCCGTACGTGAGGCTCGGTCATCAGCAGGAACTCCTGTTCGCCTGGGCACCACCAGTGTGCCGGAGTGAGCCGGTTCTTGACCAGGTTGCCCGGGCCCGGACCGGCGTCACACCCTGCTTTCGTCGTGTCTCACACGGTCGCAGTCAGGTCGTAGACCGTTACGCCGTCCACAGTGGATGGCTGGTACCGCGAAGCCACCCACTCGGCGATCTGCCGGGCCGCGTCCGAACCGCTGTTGCCCTGCATCGACATGCCCTCGCCCAGGAAGTAGTGGATCTGCCCGCCCGCGACGTACTGCTGGAACTGCGTCAGCGTCGGGTACGGGTCCGTTCCGTTGAACCCGCCCACCGCCATCACCGGTGCGCCACTGGCCAGCTGGTAGCCCGCTGCGGCGTTCGACAACACGGTGGCGGCCGTCCAGGTGTAGCGGGACACGTCCTGCCGGAGCAACGCGGTGAGCGCCGCGCCCGGTGTCGTCGTGCTCAGGAGCGCGCCCGGGCCACCACCACGACCGCCGCCGAAGCCGCCGCCGGGACCGCCGGGACCACCGAAGCCGCCGCCGGGACCGCGGCCGCCGAAGCCGGCCGACGGACCGGCCGACGGGATCGCTCCGCTGTGCGCCGTGGCCGCCGTCGCCAGCGTGTACGCGCCCGTACCGGACAACAACACCACCAGCGCGAACGCCGCGACCGACGACGCCGCCCAGCGGGTCAGGTGCGTGGCGAAGAACAGCGCCACCGCCGCCAGCAGGCCGCCCACCAGCACCGTCGGGGCCAGCCACGGCTGCCACGACGAGCCCAGCAGCAGGTACGCCGTCAGCGCCGTCACCGCGACGCCGCCGCTCAGCAGCCCCGAGGCCGCCGGGTGGGCGCGCAGCCGCCACAGCTGGACCGCCGCCGTGCCGGCCAGCGCCGCCACCGCCGGGGCCAGCGCCACCGTGTAGTACGGGTGGATGATGCCGCCCATGTAGCTGAACACCAGCGCCGTCACCAGCAGCCAGCCGCCCCACAGCAGCAGGGCCGCCCGGGACGCGTCCGTGCGCGGGGCCCGGCGGGTGAACCACAGCCCGGCGCCCAGCGCCAGCAGCGCCGCCGGCAGCAGCCAGGCGATGCCGCCCGCCATCTCGCTGCCGAACAGCCGGGTCAGGCCGGTCGACCCCCAGCCGCGGCCGGCGCCGCCGCCGACGCTGCCCACCTCGTCGCCGGTGATGCGGCCGAAGCCGTTGTAGCCGAAGATCAATTCCCACAGCGAGTTCGCCTGCGAGCCGCCGATGTACGGCCGGTCCGCGGCCGGCCAGAGGGCCACGACCACCAGGTACCAGCCCGCGGCGGCGACCGTCGCCCCGACCGCGCCGAGCAGGTGCAGCAGCCGCTTCCCGAGCGGAACCGGGGCGGCGACGAAGTAGGCGAGCGCGAAGGCGGGCAGCACCAGGAACGCCTGCAGCATCTTCGCCAGGAAGCCGAAGCCGACCGCGACGCCGGCCAGCGCGAGCCAGCGCGGGCTCGCCTTCTCGCAGGCGCGCACGACGCAGTACGCGCCCGCCACCAGGAGCAGCACGAGAAGGGCGTCCGGGTTGTTGAACCGGAACATCAGCGCCGCGGCGGGCGTCAGGGCCAGCACCAGGCCGGCGACGAGCCCGGCCGCCGGGCCGGACGTGCGGCGGACGGTGGCGTGGAGCAACCAGACCGAGCCCACGCCCATCAGGGCCTGCGGCACCAGGATGCTCCACGCGTTCACGCCGAACAGCCGCGCCGACAGGCTCATCACCCACAGCGCGGCGGGGGTCTTGTCGACGGTGATCGCGTTGGCCGCGTCGCTGGAGCCGAAGAACAGCGCTTTCCAGCTCTGCGACCCCGCCTGCGCGGCCGCGGAGTAGAAGGCGTTGGCCCAGCCGGAGGCGCCCAGGCCCCACAGGTACAGCACGGCGGTGCCGAGCAGGAGGGCGGCCAAAGCGGGCCGGTGCCACGCAGGGCGGGCGGGTGCTGACGGGGGCGCAACTGTTTCGCGTGGCACGAGGGCGGCTTCTTTTCGGGGGCTCCGGGTGGCGGAGCCCCCGGCCCGGGGCGAAGCCCCGGATGTCACAGCGGTCATGAGATCAGCTTCCGGTGCCCAGCTGGGGCCGGGTTGTGCCCATGCTGTGCACGCGCTGTGCGGGCACGGCCACGGGGAGGCGCACCGCGAACTCCGTCCGCCCGGGCCGGCTGTGAACCTCGATCGAGCCGTGGTGGGCGACGACGACGGCGGAGGCGATCGCCATCCCGAGCCCGGTGCTGCCGGCGTGGCGGGAGCGCGACGAGTCGCCGCGGGCGAACCGCTCGAAGACGTCCGGGAGCAGGTCCGGTGCGATGCCGGGGCCGTCGTCGGTCACCGTGAGCACGGCGCTGTGGGTGTCCTTCGAGCGGGCCAGCGCCGTCCGCACCGTGGTGCCCGGCGGGGTGTGCGTGCGGGCGTTCGCCAGCAGGTTCGCCAGCACCTGGTGCAGGCGCTGGACGTCGCCGAACACGAGCACCGGGTCCGGCGGCAGCTCGAGCAGCCACCGGTGCCCGCGCCCGGCGACCCTGGCGTCCCCGACCGCGTCGGCGACGAGCCTGGTGAGGTCGACGTCGCGCACGTCCAGGGGACGGCCCGCGTCGAGCCGGGCGAGCAGCAGCAGGTCCTCGACCAGCGCCGTCATCCGGACGGCTTCGGACTGGATCCGGCCCATCGAGTGCGCGACGTCCGGCGGCACCAGCGCGCTGCCGCGGGCGGCCAGCTCCGCGTACCCGCGGATCGCGGCCAGCGGCGTGCGCAGCTCGTGGCTGGCGTCCGCGACGAACTGCCGGACCCGGATTTCGCTTTCGTGCCGCGCTTCGAGGGCCTGGGCGACGTGGCCGAGCATCAGGTTCAGCGCCGAGCCGACCTGGCCGACCTCGGTCCGCGGGTCGGTGTCGCTCTCCGGGACGCGGATGGACAGCGCCACCTGGCCGCGGTCGAGCGGCAGCTCGGTGACGCGGCCGGCGGTGGCCGCGACGCGGTCGAGCGGGCGCAGCGTCCGGCGGACCGCGAACGCACCGAGGAAGGCCGCGCCGAGCACCCCCGCGGCGGCCACGCCGAACAGGATCAGCCCGACGGTGAGCAGGGTGTCGTCGACCGGTTTCATCGGCAGGCCGGTCACCACGACGTCGGACGTCCCGGCGACCGGCAGCGCCATCAGGCGGTACTCGCCGAGGTCGGCGAAGGACAGGGTGTGCGGCCGGCCGTCGGTGGGCACCGAAAGCATGAGGGCCTGTTGGTCCGCGCTCAGCTCGAGCCGGCCACCGTGCTCGGAAATGCTGTCGTCGCGGACGAGCCGCCGGCCCGTGAAGGTGGCGCTGACCGTGCCGACGTTCTGCCCGAGCGGGTGCTGGCCCAGGTTCTGCGGCGGCGGCCCGCCGTCCGGCGGCCGGGCGTTGCTCGCGAAGACCAGCGAGCGGTCCGCCGCGGCCGAGAGCTGCTGGTCGATCTGGCGGGTGAGGAACAACTCGAGCGCGAACTCGCTGACCACCCCGACGATCAGGCACACCACGGTGAGCAGCACGACCACCGAGCCGGTCAGTTTCGCGCGCAGCGAAAGGCGCCCCCGGTGGGGGCGGGACGGGATGGTTCGCGCGGCCATGGACCCAGCGTCCGTCCGCGCCGTGTGTGCGGGTTGTGTGCTGCCTGTGAGGCGGCTGTGCGGTGACCGGCCCGTCGCGGATGTCCGGTTCCTCCGGTCACAGGAACGGCTGACGGCAGGCACAGTGCGCACACAGCGAGTGGCTCCACCGTGGATCGCACCGAAGGATCACGTTGAGGAGCGCCATCATGACCACACCGCAGGCACCGTCCACTCCGGACCAGACGTGGGGCGCGACGCCCGCACCGGGCCAGGCCCCGAAGCCGGGCTGGTCGCCGGGCAAGAAGATCGCGGCGGGCGCCGTCGCGGCGGCGATCGTGGCCGGCGGCGGAGCGGCGGTCTGGGCCGCTTCGTCGTCGGCGGCCACCGACACCCAGGCCGGGCCGGGCGGCATGACGGGCGGCCCCGGCGGCATGCCGGGCGGTGGCGGTCTGGGCGCGGCGCTGCACGGGGAGTACGTGTCGTCCGACGGCAACGGCGGCTACGTCACGAAGATCATGCAGACGGGCGAGGTGACGGCGCTGAGCGCGACGTCGCTGACCGCGAAGAGCGACGACGGTTTCTCGAAGACGTACACGATCACTTCGGCCCAGGCGACCGGCCTGGCGACGGGCGACACGGTCACGGTGGTGGCCACGGAGTCCGGCAGCACGGCGACGGCGACATCGGTGACGGACGGCGAATCGGGCGGCCAGGGCCAGGCGCCGGGCGGCGGCCGGGGAACACCGCCCTCGGGCGCCCCGACCCGGACCGGCTGAGCGCCGCCTCGGCGGTCCCCGGAGGTCAGCGGCGGTCGTAGTCGACCGCGACCTCCGGGGTCGTCGCGCGGGAGCGGCACGTCAGGATCCGGCCCGCCGCGACGTCGTCCTCGGTCAGCGCGTACCGGACGTCCATGTCCACCTGGCCGTGCAGCAGCGTCGCCCGGCACGTTCCGCACGCGCCGCCGGTGCACGAGTACGGCACCTCGTACCCGGCCCGCAGCGCCGCGTCCAGGACCGTCTCCCCGGCTTCGGCCGTGACGCACGTCGTCGTGCCGCCCAGCGTCAGCGCCACCTTCGCCGGCGTGCCCGCCGGGTCGCGCAGGGGCGCCGCACCGCGGAAGAGTTCGAAGTGGACGTTCTCCTCCGGGACGTCCGCGTCGGCCAGGGTGCGGCGGGCCAGTTCGGTCAGGCCGCGCGGCCCGCAGAGGAACCACTCGTCGACCTTCGCCGGGTGCAGCCGGTTCTGCAGCAGGGCGCGCAGCCGCGTCCCGTCGAGCCGCCCGCGCTGGTAGCGCTCGTGGGAGATGGCGAGCGCCTCGCCGACCGCGTCGAAGTGGCGCGGCCGGTGCGCGTGCAGGTCCGGGTCGCGCTCGTCGGTGCGGTAGTGGACGACGTGCAGCCGGCCGCCGAACCCGTCGGCGAGCGCGCTCAGCTCCGCGGCGAACAACGTCGTCGCGCCCGACGTGTTGACGTACAACAGCGTCGCCCGGCTGTGCGGCTCCGCGGTGAGCGTGCTGACCAGGATGGACAGCACCGGCGTGATGCCGCTGCCCGCGGCCAGCGCGACGTAGTGCGCGGTCCGCGCCGGATCCGGGGTGAGCGTGAACGCGCCGGAGGGCGGCAGGACGTCGAGGAAGTCGCCCGCGGCCAGCGTCGTGGTCGCGAAGCCGGAGAACGCCCCGCCGGCCCGCCGCTTCACCGCGATCCGCAGCTCGCCCGAGTCCGCCGGTGCGCAGATCGAATACGTCCGCCGCACGGGACGGCCGTCGACCACCGCGCGGACCGCCACGTGCTGGCCGGGCGAAAACCGGAACTCCGGCGCCAGGTGCGGCGGGACCTCGAAGGTGATCGCGACGGCGTCCGCGGTCAGCGGCCGGACCTCGCGGACCCGCAGCCGGTGGAACCGGCTGGGGCCGAGCGGTGGCGGCTCCGGGCACGGCTCGTGGTCGCCGAAGTCGTCGGCCAGCCGCCGCCACGCGCGGTACTCCGCCGGGGTCAGCTCCCGGCCCCACGCCGTGATGATCGGGACGTCGCGGGCGAGGTAGGCGTCCCGGTTGTCCCGCCACGCCCGCAGGTAGCGGTAGAACGGCACGGCGGGGTGCAGGTGGTGCACCAGGTGGTAGTTCTGGAACAGCATCATCGGCGTCACCAGCCACTCCAGCCCCACCCGCACCCGCGTGGTGCCGAACTTGTCGCGCGGCTTCGCCTCGGGGAGGCCGTGGTGGGGGAGCCAGTCGAACCACCACGCCAGCACGGCCAGCCCGATCCGCTGCGGCAGCAGGTAGCCCAGCAGCAGTTCCCGGCCGTGGCCGCAGGCGATCAGGATCGCGGCCGCGACGAACGCCAGCGACAGCAGCACGATCGTCTCCGCCCGCTCCGGCGCCGGCCGGGTGCGCACGCGGGCGGTGTAGAAACGCGCGTACCAGAAGTCGATGGTGAGCCAGCGGAACGGCAGCGACCACCAGGTTCCCTGCGACGTCCACGCGTCGGGATCCGTGTGCGAGTCCGCGTTCGTGTTGCGGTGGTGTTCACTGTGGATGAACCGGAGCAGCGGGAACGACGCGTACGCCGCGACGAACGGCATCGCCAGCCGGCCGAGCACTTCGTTGACCCATGTCAGCTTTCCTGCGGCGTGGTGGGCGGATTCGTGCACCACGGTGAACATCGTGAAGGTGACGATCGCGTGCAGCGGCACGGTGAACACCGGCGGCGCGATCCCGGCCAACAGCAGCCAGGTCGCCGTGGCCCACAGCGCGGCACCGCCGGCGAACAACAGGAGCGTCGGCACGGACACGCGGGGCAACGGGATGCGGGGCGAGGGCACCGAGCGCGGGGCCGGCACGCCGGCCGCCGGCGCGGTCGCGGACGTCCGGGAGCCGCGCGGCGGGGTATCGACGACGGGCATCGAGCGGTCTCCTCGGTCGAGAAGCTCCTGGCGAGGCGGGAGTCACCGTAGACAACCCGCCGAGGTTTGTAAACGTTGCGCCACGCTCCGAAAAAAGGTCTGGTCCAGCGGAACGCAAGCGGCAGGTAAGCTGGCCGTGTGAAGGCCGTCACCCACCCCGCCCCGGCGCGCACCCGGGACCGGCTGCTGGACGCGGCGGCCGGCCTCATCGCCGGCGAGGGCTGGGCCGCGGTGACGATGGGCAAGCTGGCCGCGCACGTCGGCGTCAGCAGGCAGACCGTCTACAACGAACTCGGCTCCAAGGCCGAACTGGCCGAAGCGTTGGTGCTGCGCGAAACCGAGCGCTTCGCCGAGCGCGTCGGCGAGGTCGCCGCCGCCCACCCGGGCCGTCCCGTCGACGGCGTCACCGCCGCGTTCCGCCAGACCCTCGAAGCGGCCCGGGTGAACCCGCTGCTGCTGATCGCGCTCGGGTGCCCGAAGGGCGGCTCGGACGACTTCCTCCCGCTGCTGACCACCCGGCCCGAGGGCGTGCTCGAACGCTCGGTCGACACCGTCGCGGCCCTGTTCGCCCGGTGCTACCCGGAGGCCGGGCTGACCCTTTCGGAGTGGACCGTCGCGGTCGAGGCCATCGTCCGGCTGCTGCTGTCGCACCTCGTGCAGCCCAGCGGGTCGGTGGCGCACGCGACCGGCCAGATGCGCTGGGTGATCGGCCGGATGCTGGGCGCCTGACCGCGCAGGTGGCCCCCGGCCCGGTGGCGCAGGCCACTGGCCTAGACTCGGACGTCCCGGCCTGCAGGTGAGGCGGGGCCATTTCCGCAGGATTGTCCACCACAATCGTTACCGCTCGAGGAGAAGACCTTGAAGAGCACCGTCGAGCAGCTCAGCCCGACGCGAGTCAAGATCAATGTCGAGGTGCCGTTCGACGAGCTCAAGCCGAACTTCGACCGCGCCTACCGCAAGATCGCCCAGCAGGTGCGCATCCCGGGCTTCCGGCCCGGCAAGGCGCCCGCTCGCGTCCTGGAAAGCCGGATCGGGCGTGGCCCGGTGCTCGACGAGGTCGTCAACGAGGCCATCCCGGCGAAGTACATCGAGGCCGTCCGCGAGAACGAGGTCCGCACGCTCGGCAACCCCGAGTTCGACGTGACCAAGCTCGAAGACCGCGACGTGCTCGAGTTCACCGCCGAGGTCGACGTGCGGCCGGAGATCGAGCTGCCCGACCTGGACGGCTTCGCGATCACCGTCGACGACGTCGAGCTGACCGACGCGGAGGTCGACGAGCAGCTCGACGAGCTGCGCGCCCGCTTCGGCACGCTGACCGGCGTCGAGCGCCCGGCCGAGACCGGCGACTTCGTCTCGATCGATCTGGCCGCGACCGTCGACGGCGAGGCCGTCGAGGAGGCGAGCACCACCGGGCTGTCCTACGAGATCGGCTCCGGCCAGCTCGTCGACGGCATCGACGAGGCGATCGTCGGCGCGAGCGCCGGCGAGACCAAGTCGTTCACCACCCAGCTCGTCGCCGGGGAGCACGCCGGCAAGGACGCCGAGGTGACGGTGACCGTCCAGTCGGTCAAGACGCGCGAGCTGCCCGAGGCCGACGACGAGTTCGCCCAGATGGCCAGCGAGTTCGACACGATCGAAGAGCTCAAGAACGACCTGCGCGAGCGGCTCGGCCGCGTCAAGAAGATGCAGCAGGGCGTCCAGGCCCGCGACAAGGTGCTCGACGAGCTCCTGGAGCGCACCGAGGTGCCGATCCCGGAGAAGGTGCTCGACGCCGAGATCGAGAACCGCAAGCACGACGCGATCCACCCGTTCGACCACGACGAGGCCCAGTTCGCGCAGGCCCTCGAGGCCGAGGGCCGCACGCTCGAGGAGTTCGACGCGGAGACCCGCACCGAGTCGGAGAAGGCCGTCCGCACGCAGCTGCTGCTGGACACCATCGCCGACAAGGAAGAGGTGTCGGTCAACGACGGCGAGCTCACCGAGCGGATCATCTACCAGGCCCAGCGCTTCGGGATCAGCCCGGACGAGTACGTCCAGCGCGCCCAGCAGTCGGGGCAGCTGACCGCGATCTACGCCGACGTGCGCCGCGGCAAGGCCCTCGCCTCGGTCGTCCGGAAGACGACCGTGACCGACGGCTCCGGCGCCGAGGTCGACCTTTCGGAGCTGTTCGGCAGCGACGAGGCGGCCACCGACGCGGCAACCGAAGAGACGCAGGTCACCGACGAAACGGCGAAGACTCCGGCGGAGTGAAGCTGTGAGCGAACTTGGGCGGTGTCAGGCATTCTGCACCGCCCAAGTTCGTTAGGGTCGGATACAAGATCTCAAGCATCTGAAACGACAGCGGCGGCCGTCAGCACCGGGCCGCTGCCGGCGAAAAGGCAGGCAGACGTGACGCAGCACACGCCCGAGGCGCGGACCGGCACCGCAGGGCTCACCCTCACCGACTCGGTGTTCGAGCGATTGCTCCAGGAGCGCATCGTCGTCCTCGGTTCCGAGGTCAACGACGAGATCGCCAACCGCATCACCGCGCAGCTGTTGCTGCTCGACGCCGACGACGCCGAGTCCGACATCCGCTTCTACATCAACTCGCCGGGCGGCTCGGTCACCGCCGGGTTCGCCATCTACGACACCATGCAGCTGATCCGCCCGGACGTCGCGACCTACGCGATGGGCATGGCGGCTTCGATGGGGCAGTTCCTGCTCTCCTCGGGCACGCCGGGCAAGCGCTATTCGCTGCCGCACGCGCGCATCCTGATGCACCAGCCGTCGGCCGGTGTCGGCGGCACGGCGTCGGACATCGCGATCCAGGCGGACCTGTTCAACAAGTGGAAGCGGGAGCTGGCGCAGATCACCGCGGAGCAGACCGGGCAGACGGTCGAGCAGATCATCGCGGACGGCGACCGGGACCGCTGGTTCACCGCGCAGGAGGCGAAGGACTACGGGTTCGTGGACCACGTCCTCACCGCCGACATCGCCCGTCCGGGCTCCCGCTGAGCCCGAAGCACCAAGGAGACTTTCGATGAGCAACTTCAGGCTCCCGGGTGATGACTTCCGGGCTCCGAACATCCCCCAGTCGCGGTACATCCTCCCGTCCTACGTCGAGCGCACCAGCTACGGCGTCAAGGAGTCGAACCCGTACAACAAGCTGTACGAAGAGCGGGTCATCTTCCTCGGCGTGCAGGTGGACGACGCGTCGGCCAACGACGTGATGGCCCAGCTGCTGCACCTCGAGCACGAGGACCCGGACCGCGACATCCTGATCTACATCAACTCGCCGGGTGGGTCGTTCACCTCGCTGATGGCGATCTACGACACGATGCAGTTCGTCCGCCCGGACATCCAGACGTACTGCCTCGGCCAGGCCGCCTCGGCCGCCGCGGTGCTGCTGTCGGCCGGCACGCCGGGCAAGCGCTACGCGCTGCCGAACTCGCGCGTGCTGATCCACCAGCCGGCCACCGAGGGCACCTACGGCCAGGTCTCGGACCTGGAGATCCAGGCGAACGAGATCCAGCGGGTGCGGCGCCAGATGGAGGTCATCCTGGCTCACCACACCGGCAAGGACGCGGACCAGATCCGCAAGGACATCGAGCGGGACAAGATCCTGACCGCCGAAGAGGCCAAGTCGTACGGCATCATCGACGAGGTGCTGCCGTACCGTAAGGCGTCGGCTCTGTAGATCCGCCGGGCCGGTGTGTGTCGAGAAGACGACACACACCGGCATCCTGGTTTAGGGTCGTCCTCTGACGTGCTCCCGGAGCTCGTGGGTGTTCCCGCTCGCGGCATCGGACGGGTACCGTCAGTGGCAATGCGTGAGGCTCCGCTCGGTCACCCCTGACCGGGGGTCGCACCGTCGCAACACACGTCAGGCGCGGAAACCCGCGCCGGAGGGGACGAGGTCAACGGCCATGGCACGGATCGGTGACGGCGGAGACCTGCTGAAGTGTTCTTTCTGTGGGAAGAGCCAGAAGCAGGTGAAGAAGCTCATTGCCGGCCCCGGGGTCTACATCTGCGATGAGTGCATCGACCTCTGCAATGAGATCATCGAGGAGGAGCTGGCCGAAGCCGGCGACGTCAAACTCGACGAGCTGCCCAAGCCCGCCGACATCCACGAGTTCCTCGAGCAGTACATCATCGGGCAGGAAGACGCCAAGAAGACGCTCGCGGTAGCGGTCTACAACCACTACAAGCGGATCCAGGCGGACGACAAGGCCGGGCCGAAGGACTCCAAGGAGGAGTCGGTCGAGCTCGCGAAGTCGAACATCCTGATGCTCGGCCCCACCGGGTGCGGCAAGACCTACCTGGCGCAGACGCTCGCGAAGCTGCTCAACGTGCCGTTCGCCATCGCGGACGCCACGGCGCTGACCGAAGCGGGCTACGTCGGCGAAGACGTCGAAAACATCCTGCTCAAGCTCATCCAGGCGGCGGACTACGACGTCAAGCGGGCCGAGACCGGGATCATCTACATCGACGAGGTCGACAAGATCGCCCGCAAGAGCGAGAACCCCTCGATCACCCGGGACGTCTCCGGCGAGGGCGTCCAGCAGGCGCTCCTGAAGATCCTCGAGGGCACCACGGCCTCGGTCCCGCCCCAGGGCGGCCGCAAGCACCCGCACCAGGAGTTCATCCAGATCGACACGACGAACGTGCTGTTCATCGTGGCCGGTGCGTTCGCCGGGCTGGAGAAGATCATCAACGAGCGGGTCGGCAAGCGCGGCCTCGGCTTCGGCGCGGAGATCCGCACCAAGTCCGAGATCGAGGAGAGCGACGTCTTCTCGGACACCATGCCCGAGGACCTGATCAAGTTCGGGCTGATCCCGGAGTTCATCGGCCGCCTCCCGGTCGTGGCGACGGTGAACCACCTGGACAAGGACTCCCTGGTCAACATCCTCACCCAGCCCCGCAACGCCCTGGTGAAGCAGTACAAGAAGCTCTTCGAGATGGACAACGTCGAGCTCGAGTTCACCAAGACCGCGCTCGAGGCCATCGCCGACCAGGCGGTCCTGCGCGGGACCGGTGCCCGCGGGCTGCGTGCGATCATGGAAGAAGTGCTCCAGCCGGTGATGTACGACATCCCGAGCCGCGACGACGTGGCGAAGGTCGTCATCACCGAGCAGACCGTCCGGGAGAACGTGAACCCGACGATCGTCGCCCGGCAGCCGACACGGCGCGCGCGCAGCGAGCGCGGCGAGAAGTCGGCCTGACGCCGGGCGTCTCCGGGCCGCCCGGCCCGGAGACCCGACAGGAAAGCTGAATGACTGCTGACTCCTTCCCGGGTTCCGGGGCCGCTCCGGGCGGCGGCGTGCAAGCGCCGGCGCCGCCGGCCCCGGAACCCGCCGGGACCACCCCGGCCGGGCCGGTCCTGGGGTTCCGTGAGCTGAGCGAGCGCGTGATCGCGTCCGTCGCCGACCGGTGCCCGTGGCTGCACCGGGTGCTGATGGGCATGCTGGCCGTGTTCACCGGTACGTGCGTCGTCGCCGTCGTGTCCCGGCTCTCGCCGTTGCCGCTGATCCCCGTACCGTTGTTCGTCGTCGCGGCGTACGGGCTGCGGCAGGCCCGCGGCGTGACCGAGCGGCGTCAGCTGTTCAACTGGGTCCTGCTGTTCGCGGTGGCGACCATCGTCGGCTTCTGGCTCATCGCCGTCGTCGGCCGCTGGGTGGAGTGAATTCCCGACGTCCGTAGGGTTTGCAGCCGTCGCGGATTGGGTATCAAATCTCTGTGGTAGATGCCCTCAGACCGTTTCGGCATCCGGCACTCTTCTATCGCGGCGACACCGAGTACCTGGACGGTGTCCTCCCGTTCCTCCTCGAAGGTCTCGACCAGGGAGAACCCGCGGCTGTCGCCGTCCCCGGCCGCAACCTGCTGCTGATCGAGAAGGCCCTGGAAGACCGGGCCGGCGAGGTCCGGTTGATCGACATGCAGCGGGCGGGCCGCAACCCCGGTGCCATCCTGCCGTCGGTGCTGCACGCCTTTGTCGGCGAACACGCCGGCCGCCCGGTGCGCATCGTGGGCGAGCCGATCTGGGCCGGCCGCACGGACTCGGAGTATCCGGCGTGCGTCGTACACGAAGCTCTCATCAACAACGCCTTCGCGGGGCGTGACCTCGCGGTGCTCTGCCCGTACGACGTCGGAGAGCTGCCGCCGGCGGTCCTGGCCGACGCCGAGCGGACCCACCCGGAGCTGTGGGGCCTGGCCGGGCCCTTCACCAGCCCGCGCTTCGACCCCGACGGCGTCCGGGCGGACTTCACGCGGCCGCTCGAGCCGCCGCCGGGCGCGGTCGAGCGCCGGTTCGACATCGGGCAGCTGGCGTCGCTGCGCGGCTTCGCGGAGATCTGGGCGGCCCGCCACGGCCTGCGCCGCCCCCGCCGCGACGACTTCGCGCTGGCGATCGCCGAGCTGACGACGAACAGCGTCCTCTACGGCGGCGGCACCGGCGTGCTGCGGCTGTGGTCGGAGGCGTCACAGGTGGTCGGCGAGGTCAGCGACGACGGCACGATCGCCGAGCCCCTGGCCGGCCGCATCCCGCCGTCGGCGACCACCCTGGGCGGCCGCGGCCTTCTGCTGGTCAACCGCCTGGCCGACCTGGTCCGCACCTACTGGGTGCCGGGCCGCACGACCACCCGCATCCACTTCACCCGCTGACCCGGCCGTGGTCAGTCGGCGCGGGGGACGTGCTTGCCGAGGAAACTGATCAGGCTCGGCACCGCCGTGCGGTTGAACGAGTCGCCGTGCTTGCCGTGGGCGGTGTGCGCGACCGCCGGGTGGGCCGCGTCGATGTAGCGGCGGACGCCGGTGATGAACGAGTCCTCCGTGCCGCACCAGATGCCGTTGGCCACGCTCTTGGTCTCGTCGATGTGCCGCAGCGGGTCGAGGGCCGTCCAGTCCTGGATCCCGGTGAAGATGTGCCGCTTGGCCATCTCCGGCCACGACGTGATCAGCGCCGGGGCCAGCGTCGCGACGGCGGCGGGCGGCTGGCGCCGCTCGACCCGCCGGCGCGTGTACACCAGCGCGCCGAAGCCGCCCATCGACATTCCCGTGCAGGCGAACGGCAGCCCCGTCGGGCCGGCGAAGCCGCGGGCCCGCAGCCACTGCGGGACCTCCTCCAGCAGCATGGCCATCGGGTCGTCGCCGGGGTGCACCTGGTGCCAGTAGTTGTCGCCGCCGTCGACGGCCACGAAGCCGAACGCCGGGACCGCCTTGCGAGCGACGTCGCTGGCGAGCTGCTTGAGCGTGCCGGTGGG
Organism: Amycolatopsis sp. DG1A-15b; assembly: GCF_030285645.1. Classification (GTDB taxonomy): domain Bacteria; phylum Actinomycetota; class Actinomycetes; order Mycobacteriales; family Pseudonocardiaceae; genus Amycolatopsis. The sequence goes on along the minus strand of NZ_CP127296.1, from coordinate 5,343,246 downwards.
CACGGCGCTGCGGGCGTTGCCGTGCAGGCCGTGCAGCGCGAGCGACATCGGCAGCCCCTTCGGCGGGGTCTTCGACGGCAGGATGAACACCAGGTCGACCATCCGGCCGCGCGCGGCGGAGTAGACGCGCTCGACGCGCGTGCTGCCCAGCTGGGTCGTCGGGTTCGACGACGTCACGCCGACGGTCCGCTGCAGGGCCTGGCTGAACGGCAGCTTGCCGGTCGCGGTGCCGACGGCCAGCCCGGTCACGGCCAGCCCGGACGCGCCCGCGATCAGCACCGACCGGCGGCTGAGCCACCGCCGGGCCCCCTGGACCGCCTCGACGACCGCCCCGGCCGGTTCCGCGTCCTCGTTTTGCTCGTTCACCCTGTCTCCGTCCCCCTGCCCCCTCATAAGGACGCCGCGCACCCGCTCCGCGTTCCCTCGCGTCCGCGTTCACCGGGTTATTCGTTCTCACCCTGCCCGGCGTTTCCGTTCCTCGCCCGCCAAGCCGCCCGTGCCGCCTCGGCCGAGCGCCCGGCTTCGTCCACAGTGTCCCCGAGACCCACCGCCATGGTGATCCCGAGGGGGATCAAAATGTGGTCTATGCCCTGTTCACCGGGGCCGAAGTGCCCCGACGCCTCCAGTGTGACGAATCCGTGCAGCGCACTCCAGAGCTGGGCGGCCGCCTGGTACTCGTCCGCGGGCCGGAACCGGCCGGCCGCGATGGCGCGCGCGGCCGCCCGGACGATGTGGGCGAACGCCTCCAGCCCCTCCTGAGCGGCTTCGCGGCCTTCCGGGGTGGTGAGGTCGGACAGCGTCGCCCGCTTGCCGCCGGGAGCGGACTGGCCGAACGTCACCGCGAACAGCTGCGGCTGCTCGGCGACCGCCTGCCGGTAGGTGCGGGCCAGGCTGAAGATGTCGGCCACCGGGTCGTCGGTCTCCCCGACCTCGGCCAGCCACGCCGACAGGCGCAGGAAGCCGGCGCGCGCGACCTCGTCGACCAGCGCGGCCATGCCGCCGAAGTGCGTGTAGACCGCCATCGTCGAGGCGCCGACCTCCGCCGCCAGCTTGCGGGCCTGCAGGGCATCGGGGCCGTTCTCGTCGAGCAGTCGGATGGCGGCCTCCACGAGCCGGGCTTTGACGTCGGTCGCGCGCGGTTTGGGGCTCATGCTTGCCAGTATCCCATAACCCTGTTATACCTGGTTGTATAACCAAGTTATAGCAACCGTGGAGGGGTCACATGGGCAACAAGTTCCTCGAAGGCAACTTCGCTCCGGTCAGCCGGGAGCACACGATCACCGGGCTGGCCGTTACCGGGCGGATCCCGGAATTCCTCGACGGCCGGTACCTGCGCAACGGCCCGAATCCGCTGTCCGAGGTGGATCCGGCGGCCTACCACTGGTTCATGGGCGACGGCATGGTCCACGGCGTGCGGCTGCGCGACGGGAAGGCCGAGTGGTACCGCAACCGCTGGGTGCGCAACCCAGCCGTGGCGGCGGCGCTGAACGGCGAAGACGCGAGCCGGTTCTGCGGGCTGGACGCGCTCGGCGCCAACACCAACGTCATCGGCCACGCGGGCAAGACCCTCGCCCTGGTCGAGGCGGGCGCGCCGATCTACGAGCTGACCGACGAGCTCGACACCGTCGGCCGCTGCGACTTCGACGGCACGCTGCCCGGCGGCTACACCGCCCACCCCAAGCGCGACCCGCGCACCGGCGAGCTGCACGCCGTCTCGTACTTCTTCGGCATGGGGAACAAGGTCCAGTACTCGGTGATCGACGCGGCCGGCCGCGCCCGCCGCACGGTCGACATCGAGGTCACCGGGTCGCCGATGATGCACGACTTCTCGCTGACCGAGAACCACGTCGTCTTCTACGACCTGCCGGTGACGTTCAACGCCGAGATGGCGGTCGCCGCCAGCGTGCCGGCTGCGCTGCGCACGCCGGCGAAGCTGGTCGTGTCGGCCATGGTCGGCAAGGTTCGTGTGCCGGACCCGGTGACCGCGATGATGGCCGGCAAGATCGGCGCGAACGGCGGCCTGCCCTACCGCTGGAACCCGAAGTACCCGGCGCGGATCGGCGTGATGCCGCGTGCGGGCGGCAACCGGGACGTCCGGTGGTTCGACGTCGAGCCGTGCTACGTCTTCCACCCGCTCAACGCCTACGACGACGGCGACAGCGTGGTGCTGGACGTCGTCCGCCACCCGAAGATGTTCGACCGCGAGCTGCACGGCCCGGACGAGGGCGGCCCGACCCTGGACCGCTGGACGGTCGACCTGGCCGCGGGCAAGGTGCTCGAGGAGCGCCTCGACGACCGCGGCCAGGAGTTCCCGCGCGTGGACGAGCGCCTGATCGGCCGCCGCCACCGCTACGGTTACGCGATGTCGGCCGACGGTGGCGCGGAGCCCGGTGGCTCGCTGTACAAGCACGACTTCCACACGGGCGCGCGGCACGAGCGGGCGTTCGGCGCGGGCCGCCAGCCGGGCGAGTTCGTGTTCGTCCCCCGCCACGACGACGCGGCGGAGGACGACGGCGTCCTGATGGGCTTCGTGTTCGACCCGGCGACCCGGCGCAGCGACCTGACGATCTTGGACGCCGGCACGCTGGAGACGGTGGCCGCGATCCACCTGCCGGACCGCGTGCCCAACGGCTTCCACGGCAACTGGGTCGCCTCGGTTTAGGTCAGGATCCGGTGGTCACCGGTGTAGAGGTTCATCGAGTCGCCGCGGAGGAAGCCGACCAGGGTCATGCCGTTCTCCTCGGCCAGCTCCACCGCCAGTGACGACGGTGCCGAGACCGCGGCCAGCAGCCCGATGCCCGCCATCGCGGCCTTCTGGACCAGTTCGAACGACGCGCGCCCGGACACCAGGAGACCGTGGCCGGGTGCCGGGATCCGGTCTTCGAGGACCGCCCAGCCCAGCACCTTGTCCACCGCGTTGTGCCGGCCGACGTCCTCGCGGACCACGGCGAGTTCGCCGTCCGGGGTGAACAGGGCCGCCGCGTGCAGGCCGCCGGTGCTGGCGAACACCTTCTGGCGGGCGCGCAGCGCGTCCGGCAGGCCCGACAACGTCTCGCTCTTCACCGCGAAGGCGGCCGAGGCGGGGGAGAAGCGGGTGCGGAGCTTGACCGCGTCCAGCGCGGCCTTGCCGCAGACGCCGCACGACGAGGTGGTGTAGAAGTTGCGCTCGACGCCGGTGTCCGGCGGCGGGACGCCGTCGGCCAGCGCGATGTCCAGCACGTTGTAGGTGTTGCGGCCCTGGTCGTCGACGCCGTCGCAGTAGCGGGCGACCGCGATGTCGGTTCGGCCGCCGATGACGCCTTCGGACAGCAGGAAGCCGTGGGCCAGCTCGACGTCGTGGCCGGGCGTGCGCATCGTGACCGCCAGCGCCCGGCCGCCGACCCGCAGCTCCAGGGGCTCTTCGGCCGCCAGCGCGTCGACGCGGCGCCGGTCCCCGGTCGCGGAAATCCGCCGCACCGGCCTGCGCACGGTCACCCTGCCCATCAGCACACCTTTCGCTGCCCGAAAGTTCGACACTCGTATGGTGCAACACCGGGTATTTAGTAATACATTCCCTCCATCATCCCCAGAATACGGAGGGAACCGATGGCTCTCGGCTTCCTGGACCGATCCCGGATCGTGGCCCCGCCGAGCTGGACGCGCTGGCTGGTGCCGCCGGCGGCCCTCTCGGTGCACCTGTCGATCGGGCAGGCCTACGCGTGGAGCGTCTTCAAGACCCCGCTCGAGAAGACGCTGCACCTCAACGGCACGCAGAGCTCGCTGCCGTTCCAGCTCGGCATCGTCATGCTGGGGCTCTCCGCGGCGTTCGGCGGCACGCTCGTCGAGAAGAACGGCCCGCGCTGGGCGATGTTCGTGTCGATGTGCTGCTTCGCCAGCGGATTCCTCATCTCCGCGCTCGGCGTGGCGACCGGGCAGTTCTGGCTGGTCGTCCTCGGCTACGGCGGCATCGGTGGCGTCGGGCTGGGCATCGGCTACATCTCCCCGGTGTCGACGCTGATCAAGTGGTTCCCGGACCGGCCGGGCATGGCCACCGGCATCGCCATCATGGGCTTCGGCGGCGGCGCGCTGATCGCCTCGCCGTGGTCGTCGTCGATGCTGGGCACCTCGCCGACGACGGGCACCATCGCGACGGCGTTCCTGATCCACGGCCTCGTCTACGCGGTGTTCATGTCGATGGGCTGGCTGCTCGTGCGCGTGCCGGCCGACGACTGGAAGCCGGCGGGCTGGGAGCCGAAGACCGACCACGGCACGGCGATGATCAGCACGGCGAACGTCTCGGCCGCCAACGCGATCAAGACGCCGCAGTTCTGGTGCCTGTGGGTGGTCCTGTGCTTCAACGTCACCGCGGGCATCGGCATCCTGGAGAAGGCGTCGCCGATGATCCAGGACTTCTTCAAGGGCACGTCGACCCCGGTCGGCGTGGCCTCGGCGGCCGGGTTCGTCGCGCTGCTGTCGCTGTGCAACATGCTCGGCCGGTTCGTCTGGTCGTCCACTTCGGACCTGGTCGGCCGCAAGAACATCTACCGCACCTACCTCGGCGTCGGCGCGCTGCTGTACCTGGTGATCGCGCTGACGCAGAACTCGTCGAAGCTCGTGTTCATCCTGTGCGCGATGGTGATCCTGTCGTTCTACGGCGGCGGGTTCGCGACGGTCCCGGCGTACCTGAAGGACCTCTTCGGCACCTACCAGGTGGGCGCGATCCACGGCCGCCTGCTCACGGCGTGGTCGGTGGCGGGCGTGCTCGGCCCGCTGATCGTCAACCGCATCGCCGACGGCGAGAAAGCGGCGGGCAAGTCCGGCCCGGACCTGTATACGACGTCGTTCTTCATCATGATCGGCTTGCTCGTCGTCGGCTTCGTGGCCAACGAGCTGGTGCGCCCGGTCAAGGAGAAGTACCACGAGCCGGTCCCCGAGGCCGTGAGGAGTGAAGCGTGATGAGCGAAGCGTCGACGAAGCCCAACCGGGTGCCGCTGATCGTGCTGGCCTGGGCGTGGGTGGTGCTCCCGTTCGGGTACGGGGTGTACCAGCTGTTCCTGAAGCTGGTCCAGCTGTTCGGCTGAAGCGCCCGCGGCGCCCGGTGCGGCGGCACCGGGCGCCACCGGCGTCAGGCCTCGATGATCGCGTCGCGGAAGGTCCAGTACTGCTCGGCCCCGCCGTTGTCGAACCACTGGATCGCCTTCGCGCCGGTCCGGGTGGTACCGCCGCCTTCGATCGAGGCGACCTTGCCGGTCTTGCCGTTGACGAGGTGGTAGTCGCGGTAGTACCAGTCCTGTTCCGGGCCGCCGTTGCAGGTCCACTGGATGAGTTCGGTGCCGTTGGCCGAGCTGCCGCCGCCGGCCAGCGACAGGCACTTGCCGCTCTTGTAGTTCACCAGCCGGTGGCCGGACCAGGCCCAGGCCTGCTCGCCGCCGCCGTTGCAGGTCCACTGGATCGCGTTGGCGCCGTTGCTCGTGCTGCCGCCGCCCTCGACCGACAGGCAGTGGCCGCTGTTGTAGTTGAGGATGTTCTGGTAAGTCGCCGCTTCGGCGGGACCGGTGACGGCGACGGACGCGGCCGCGGCGAGACCGGCCACGGCCAGGAACTTGGCGAACCGAATCATGAAAACCCCCAGTGCGGTAACGGATTCCGGTCACCACGAGCCTAGGGATGCCGCGGGAGGGCGGAAACCGGTCAAGATCGAATTCGCCCGGCGTTCACCCGCTGCTCACGTTCCGGTCGCGGGGACTGCTCCGCTCCGGCCAGCGCGCTGCGCCGAATGTCGTCCGTGGGAGCATGGCCCCGGGCGATCGGAAGGAGTGCTGTGCGTGGTGTTCTCGTCACCGGGGCTTCCCGTGGCATCGGCCGGGCCGTGGCACTCGCCTTCGCGGCGCGCGGAGACCGGATCGCAGTCCACTATGGACGTCGGGCCGCGGACGCCGAAGAGACGGTGAAAGCGCTCCCCGGTGAGGGGCACGTGCTCATCGGCGGTGACCTCGCCGACCCCGAGGCGGCGCGGAAGATCGCCGACGCGGCCGAAGCCGGGCTCGGCGGCGTCGACGTGCTGGTCAACAACGCCGCCGTCGCGACGTCGGCCGAGACCGCGCACCCCGTGGCCGGAGTGTCCTATGCGGACTGGCAGCGGATCTGGCGGCGGACCGTCGACGTCAACCTCGTCGGCGCCGCGAACCTCAGTTACTGCGTCGCCCGGCACCTGATCGGGCGCGGTGCGCCGGGCCGGATCGTCAACGTCGGGTCGCGCGGGGCGTTCAAGGGCGAGCCGGACCACCCCGCGTACGGCGCGAGCAAGGCCGCGCTGCACGCGTTCGGCCAGTCGCTCGCCGTCTCCCTCGCACCCCACGGCATCTCCGTGACGTCGGTGGCTCCCGGCTTCACCGCCACCGAGCGCGTCGCCGACCGGATCGACGACGCCCTGCGCGCGCAGAGCCCGTTCGGGCGGGTCGGCACGCCCGAGGAGGTTGCCGCGGCCGTCGTCTACTTGGCCTCGGCCGAAGCGACCTGGGCCTCCGGCGCGATCCTCGACCTCAACGGAGCTTCGCACCTGCGAATGTGACCTGAATCTCACTCGTGCAGCGGCTCCCGGCGCTCAGGCGTCCGGAGGGGCGTGCATCCACTGGGGAAGATCGTCGTCGCCGGGCTGGCCCTCGTCGTGCTGGGCGGCACCGCGTACGGCTACACGAACCTCCGCGCCCTCGACGAGGTGTCGCGCGACAGCGTGATCGACGCGGACGGCGAGACGAAGCCGGGGGAGCAGCCGGCCGACGGCTCGCTCGACATCCTCCTGGTCGGCCGGGACGCGCGCGAGGACAACCAGGGCAAGCCGCTGGCGCCCGAGGTGCTGCGCGAGCTGCGGGCCGGCGCCAACGGTGACGACCTCACCGACACCCTGATCGTGCTGCGGATCCCGAACGGCACCAAAGAGGTGAAAGCGTTTTCCATCCCGCGGGACAGCTACGTCTCGATGGCGGGTGGAAAGGGCAAGATCAACGCCGCGTTCGGGCGGGCGAAGGCGGCCGAGGCGGGGCGGCTGCGCAGGACGGGCGAGACCGACAAAGCGAAGATCAACCAGGGTGCGCTCACCGCCGGGCGGCGCGCGACGCGCCAGGCGGTCGAGGACCTCACCGGCGTGAAGATCGACCACTTCGCCGAGGTCAACCTGCTCAGCTTCTACGAAATCAGCAAGGCCATCGGCGGGGTTGAGGTCTGCCTGAAGGAAGCCACCAAGGACAAGAACTCGGGCGCGGACTTCCAGGCCGGGCCGCAGCGCGTCGCGGGGGCGGACGCGCTCGCCTTCGTCCGGCAGCGTGACGGCCTCCCGGGCACCGACCTCGCCCGCGTCCGGCGCCAGCAGGTGTTCCTCGCCGGGCTGGCCAGGCAGGTGCTCTCGGCGGGCACGCTGGCCGATCCGGGGAAGCTTTCGGACCTGATCGACGCGGTGAAGCGCTCGGTGGTGCTGGACGACTCGTGGAACCTCCTCGACTTCGTCGGGCAGATGCGCGGGGTCAGCGGCGGCGGGATCCAGTTCGCGACGATCCCGGTCGGCAACGTCGACTACCGCTACGACCCGGCGAACCCCAAGGCGACGGCGGTGCAGGTCGACCCCGCGGCGGTGAAGGCCTTCGCGGCGAGCCTGATCGGCAGCGCGGCCCCGGCGGCCTCCAGTGCGCCGGCCACCCCGGCCAACCCGGCCGCCCCGGTCACCGTCGACGTCTCCAACGCGGGCCCGAAGGAGGGGCTCGCGACCCGCGTGGCGGCGGTCCTGCGGGACAAGGGGTTCACGTCGCGCGCGACCGGCAACTCGGACACCCGGCGGACGTCGCTGGTCCGCTTCGGTCCCGCCCTGGCCGAGCGCGGCGCCGAGGTGGCGAAGCTGCTGGGCGGGCTGACGACGCAGCAGTCCGCGTCGGTGCCGGCCGGGCACATCGAGGTGGTGCTCGGCACGGTCTATTCCGGCCCCGGTGTGTCCGCCGGCGGTGGCGCTCCCGCGGGCGCCGCGGACGAGCCGATCACTTCGAACGGCGTCGTTTGTGTCAACTGACCGGCGGGTGAATTGATCGACGGCGGAGTTCCGGATTTTCCGTCGAATCCCTGAAATGCGCGGGGAATTCCCGCGAGGATCGTCCCGACTGGACCACAGCGGACCACCCGGGTCAGTGGTCTTGACGCTGCCGCACTGGTGAGGCAGGGTGCGGTGACCGTCGGCGCGGGCAGGACCACGTGGCGGGCGAAAGTTCACCCGATCGGTGGGCGATCTTGGAAACTCAATTTCAGGGAATACGGAAAGTCCGGGATTTATGCGCAGCAGTGTCGCCCGGGGTGGGTGGATCTTGCCCGTCCTCGCTTCAGCCGTTCTTTGTGCCGGATGCCAGTCGGCGTCCGCTTCGGTGCACTACCCGGGCGCGATCGACGCCTGCCGGCTGCCAGGGCCGAACACGCAGGCGCAACTCGCGCCCAAGACCGTCGAGATGCCGGTCGACTCGGTGAAGGCCGCCGAGTCCAAGGTCATCCCCGACGACCACGCCAGCGACGACAACGAGGTCACCACCTGCCGCCGCCTGTTCGCGCGTGACCTGGGCGGCGGCCGGCCCAACCTCCAGGACTACCGGCTCGTCACGATCGCCGTCGTGCGCTTCACGCAGTCCGACGCGGACGAAGCCGCCACCAAGGCCAGCCAGCTGATGACCGACGCGCTCGGCGACCACTCGGGTGTCCGGCTCGCCACCGGAGTCGGCGACGAGGCCGGGTTCTCCGAGCAGTGGGCCGCCGTGCGCACCGGGAACGTCGTGCTCGGCCTGGCCATCGCCGACGGCGGCACCGAGGCCGCGCTGATCCCGGCCGCGACGCTGGACGACGTGCAGGCCGTGGTCACGGACATGACCGGCACGCTGCGGCGGGACTATCAGGGCTGAGGTTCGAGCCGCACGACGATCGCCTTCGACACCGGCGTGTTCGACTTGTCGGCGACCGAGTCCAGCGGCACCAGCGCGTTCGCCTCCGGGAAGTACGCCGCCGCGCAGCCGCGGGCGGTCGGGTACGCGACGACCCGGAACGCCGGCGCGCGCCGTTCCGGGTCGTCGCGCCATTCGGAGACCAGGTCGACCACGGCGCCGTCGGCCAGGCCGAGCTCCCCGAGGTCGTCGGGGTTGACCAGCACCACGCGGCGGGCGTTCTCGATCCCGCGGTAGCGGTCCGAGAGCCCGTAGATCGTGGTGTTGTACTGGTCGTGGCTGCGCATCGTCTGCAGCAGCAGCCGGCCCGCGGGGACCTGCGGGTACTCCAGTTCCGACACCGTGAAGTTGCCCTTGCCGTTCGCGGTCCCGGTGAACTCGCGGGAGTCGCGCGGCGCGTGCGGCAACACGAAGCCGTCCGGCTCGCGGACGCGCCGGTTGTAGTCCTGGCAGCCCGGCACGACCCGCGAGATCCGGTCGCGGATCAGGTCGTAGTCGGCCTCGAACGTCCGCCACGGCACGGCGTGGCCCGCACCGAAGAGCTTCTCCGCGAGCCGGCAGACGATGGCGACCTCCGAGAGCAGGTGCTCGCTCGCCGGCTTCAGGCGTCCGCGCGAGGTGTGCACCTGCGACATCGAGTCCTCGACCGTGACGAACTGCTCACCGCCGGCTTGGACGTCGCGTTCGGTGCGGCCGAGCGTCGGCAGGATCAGCGCGGTGCGGCCGTGCACGACGTGCGAGCGGTTCAGCTTCGTCGAGACGTGCGCGGTCAGCGAGCACGAGCGCAGGGCCTTCTCGGTCAGTTCCGAGTCCGGCGTCGCGGAGGCGAAGTTGCCGCCGACGGCGAAGAACACCTTGCCGCGGCCGTCGCGCATCGCCCGGATCGCGTCGACGGTGTCGAAGCCGTGCTCGCGCGGGACCTCGATGCCGAATTCGGCGGCAAGGGCATCCATGAAGGACTGCGGCATCTTCTCCCAGATGCCCATGGTCCGGTCGCCCTGGACGTTGGAGTGCCCGCGCACCGGGCACAGGCCCGCGCCGGGCTTGCCGATCATCCCGCGCATCAGGGCGAGGTTGGCGATCTCGGAGATCGTCGGCACCGCGTGCTTGTGCTGGGTGAGGCCCATCGCCCAGCAGTAGATGGTGCGCTCGGAGGAGGCGATCATCCGCGCGACGCGCTCGATCTGCGCGCGCGGGAGGCCGGTCGCGCGCTCGACCTCCGGCCAGTCGACCTCCTGGAGGTGCTTCGCGTAGCTGTCGAAGCCCTCGGTGACCCGGTCGACGAACTCGCGGTCGACGATCGCGCCGGGCGCCTCGGCCTCCCAGGCCAGCAGCAGGTGCCCGACAGCCTGGAACAGCGCCAAGTCGCCGCCGAGGCGGACCTGGGCGAACTCGTCGGCCAGCGGCGTGCCCTTGCCGACGACACCGCGGACGTTCTGCGGGTTCTTGAACCGCATCAGCCCGGCTTCGGGCAGCGGGTTGACGGCGATGATCTTCGCGCCGCGGCCCTTGGCCTCCTCCAGCGCCGAGAGCATCCGCGGGTGGTTGGTGCCCGGGTTCTGCCCGACGACGACGATGAGGTCGGCGCGGTGGATGTCGGCCAGGCTCACCGAGCCCTTGCCGATGCCGGTGGTGGCCGCCAGCGCCGCGCCCGAGGATTCGTGGCACATGTTGGAGCAGTCCGGCAGGTTGTTGGTGCCGAAGGAACGCACCAGCAGCTGGTAGAGGAACGCGGCCTCGTTGCTGGTGCGGCCGGAGGTGTAGAAGATCGCTTCGTCGGGGTCGGTCAGCGCCGTCAGCTCGCCCGCGACCAGCTCGAACGCGTCGTCCCACGAGATCGGCTCGTAGTGCGTCGCGCCGTCGCGCAGCACGAACGGCTCGGTGATCCGGCCCTGCTGGCCCAGCCAGTAGTCGGTCTTGGTTTCGAGCTCGCCGATCGGGTGCTTCGCGAAGAACTCGCGGTCCACCCGCCGTTTCGTGGCTTCCTCGGCGACGGCCTTCGCGCCGTTCTCGCAGAATTCGGCCAGCTTGCGCTTCTCGCCGTCGACCTCGCGGGGTTCCGGCCACGCGCAGCCGGGGCAGTCGAAGCCTTCGCGCTGGTTCAGCAGCCGCAGCGCCTTGATCGTCCGGCCGGTGCCCATCTGCTCGACGCTGCGTGCGAGGGACACGGCGACGCCCGGGATGCCGGCCGCCCAGCCCTTCGGCTTGCCCACCTCGAGGCGGGATTCGTCCACGTCCTGCGCCGGCGCTTCACGGGTCATGCTTCCATCGTGCGCCTCGATGATCGCCGGGCGCCACGAGGGTCACGCCTTTTCGGTGCGCAGCCCCCGGTCGGCGACGGTGACCACGAGCAGCAGCCCGCTGATGACGACCAGCGCGACGGCCAGCCGGTGCAGGCCCGCGGAGTCCGCGTGCGGGCCGTAGCACAGCGCGATGAGCGTCGAGGCCACGATCGCGCCGAGGTACTGGGCCGTGCGGAACAGGCCGCTCGCGGTGCCCATCTGCTCGGCGGGCGCCTCGCGGTAGAGCGTCGTCTGGTTCGCGACGCTGGTCAGGCCCTGGGCGAGGCCGAACAACGCGGCCAGGGCGAGCAGCGCACCGACCCACGTGCCGTCGTGGACGAGCAGCAGCAGGGCCGAGCCGCCGGCCAGCGCCACCGCGACGGTGACCAGCCGTGCCTTGATGCCGGACGCGCGCCCGGAGAACGCCGCCGCGCAGACAGCGGTGCCCGACATGGGCAGCAGCATCAGCCCGGCGGCCTCCTCCGACAGCTGCCGCGCGGTCTCCAGCCACTGGACGTACCCGAACATGATCGCGTAGATGGCCATGAAGCTCAGCGCCTGCCGCAGGTAGGTCCGCAGGATCGCGCGATTGGCCGCGAGCATCCGCAGGTCGAGGAAGGGCGTGTCGCGCCGCAGTTCGACGAGGGTGAACGCGGTCCCGAAGGCGGCGACGACGGCGAGCAGCCAGACCTCGGCGCCGGGGTCCATCAGGAAGAACAGGAGCGCGAGCAGGGTCGCGGAGAACAGCGCGATGCCGAGCACGTCGATCCGGGTGGCGGTGCGCTCGCCGCGGTCGTCCTTCGGCACCCACAGCAGGGCCAGGACCAGCGACAGCCCGGCGAGCGGGATGTTCACCGCGAAGATCGCCGGCCACCCGAAGAGGCCGATCAGCACGCCGCCCAGCGTCGGGCCGATCACCATCACCGTCTGGGCGGACATCGACAGCACCGACAGCACCCGCGCGGGCACACCTTGGCCGCTCGCTTCGGCGTGGTGCCGCAGTACGGCCATCGCGGCCGGGAACCCGGCGCAGGTGCCCAGGCCCAGGACGACCCGCACGCCGGTCAGCCAGCCGACGGAGATCGGGATCATGCCCGCGATGCCGGCGACGATCACCAGGCTCGCGCCGCCGAGCAGGACGCGGCGGGCGCCGTGGCGGTCGACCAGCAGGCCGACCACCGGCTGCCCGACCGCGGTGGCCAGGTACAGCGCGGAAATGAGCCAGGCGGTCTGCCCGGGGCCGGCGCCGAAGCTCTGCCCGATCGGCACGAGCGCGACGGCGATGAGCGTGGAGTTGATGGGGTTGAGCACCGCGCCGGCCACCAGCGGGGTGACCAGGCGGGCGCCGAACTTGGCGGGAGCGGTGACGGTGCTCGTGAGGAACTCCTTCGGTGGTTCAGTGCTCGGCGACGCGCTGCAGCAGCGGCAGCACGCGGGTGACGGCGTCGAGCTCGGCGGGGGACAGTTCGTCCAGCAATGCCTGGGCCAGCCACTCGTCGCGGTGCTGCTGGATCCCGCGGACCGTGTCGCGGCCGGCGTCGGACAGGCTGATCACCACGCGCCGCCGGTCGGCCGGATCGGGCGTGCGCGCGAGGTAGCCGAGCTCGTCGAGGACACCGAGGGTGGCGGCCATCGACTGCTGCCGCACGTGCTCGGCGGCGGCCAGCTCACCTTGCGTGGCCGGGCCTTCGCGCAGGAGCCGGTTCAGCACGGCGGACTGCGAGGGCGTCAGGATCCCGGCGTTGTCGACCTGGCGCAGCCGCCGGTGCAGCTGCCCGACGACGCCGCGGATCCAGCCGGCGCTCTCGGCCACGTGCGCAGGTACTTCGCCCATGTACACAGTTTAACTGTGCAGTCCGAGCTGTGTATATGGATGTGACGGATCTTTTGGACCGGGCAGCCGTCGATGGTGGGGACGGGGTACTTCGGGTCGTAGTAGCCGGGGGCGTCCTGGTCACCCGTCGGAGCCGCGGGCGACGGCGGGTTCGCGTAGCCCGGGGCGAGATAGCCCTCCTCGGCGGCCGCGCAGCCCACGGACGAGAGTGCGCTCTGGCCGCCGTCGAGCCACAGGCCCAGGCTGTTCTTCGCGACCCTGGAGCCGGTGACCATGACGTAGGTCTCGTCCACGCGCAGGAAGCTGACGATCTCGTTCGGGCCGGCCAGTGACTTGGGGGGTAGGCGTCGAAGCCGCCGTCCTTCGAGGGCTTCTCGACAAGCCTCGGCGCCAGCTGTTCGCGCTGGTCGGCGGCGAACAGCTACCCGAAGTACGCGAACTCGTTGACGCCGATGCCCTGGATCTGGTGCACGATGATCGCCGCGGCGACCAGGCCGACCACGATGAGCAGGGCCAGCACGCCCGGCCAGCGGCTGTGCCCTGGCTGCTGGAACCCGCCCGACCGGCGCTCGCGCTTGCGGCGCTTCTTCAGGTCCTTCTTCGCGCCCAGCCAGGCGTCCCGTTGGGCGTGCTTCTGCCAGTCCGGGTTCATCAGGTCCGGGTGCGTCTCGAGGCGCCGGTCGTCCGGATCCTGCGGTTGCCGAGGCTCTGCCATCGTCAGAGTGCCTTCCCCCTGGGTGACCCGCCGTGACGGGTTCGTAGACTTGTCCATTGTGACCGAGAACGCTCCGCAGCAGACCACCGACCTTCCGGGTGCCTGGGACCCGGCCGCCGAGGAAGCCCCGATGTACGACCGCTGGGTAGCGGCCGGGTACTTCACGGCCGACGCCTCGTCGGGGAAGCCGCCGTTCTCGATCGTACTGCCGCCCCCGAACGTCACCGGCAGCCTGCACATGGGCCACGCCCTGAACCACACCCTGATGGACGCGATGAGCCGCCGCCGTCGCATGCAGGGCTACGAGGTGCTGTGGCTGCCGGGCATGGACCACGCCGGCATCGCGACGCAGAACGTCGTCGAGCGGCAGCTGGCGGGCGAGGGCCGTTCGCGCCACGACCTGGGCCGCGAGAAGTTCGTCGAGCGCGTCTGGGAGTGGAAGGCCGAGTACGGCGGCAAGATCCTCGGCCAGATGAAGCGCCTGGGCGACGGCGTCGACTGGTCGCGTGAGCGCTTCACCATGGACGAGAACCTCTCGAAGGCCGTCCAGACGGTGTTCAAGAACTTCTTCGACGAGGGCCTGATCTACCGGGCCGAGCGGATCATCAACTGGTGCCCGCGCTGCCAGACGGCGCTGTCGGACATCGAGGTCGACCACAACGACGACGACGGCGAACTCGTGTCGATCCGTTACGGCGACGGCGACAACGCCATCGTGGTGGCCACCACCCGCGCCGAGACGATGCTGGGCGACACCGCGGTCGCCGTCCACCCGGACGACGAGCGGTACGCGCACCTGGTCGGCACCGAGGTCGAGCTGCCGCTGACCGGCCGCCGCATCCCGATCGTGGCCGACAAGCACGTCGACCCGGAGTTCGGCACCGGTGCGGTGAAGGTCACCCCGGCGCACGACCCGAACGACTTCGAGATCGGCCGCCGCCACGACCTGCCGATGCTGACGATCATGAACGAGCGCGCCGAGATCACCGCCCCGGGGCCGTTCGAGGGCCTCGACCGGTTCGAGGCGCGCCCGGCGGTCGTGGCCGCGCTGCGGGAAGCCGGCCGGATCGTCGCCGAGAAGCGCCCGTACGTGCACGCCGTCGGGCACTGCTCGCGGTGCGACACGGTGGTCGAGCCGCGGCTGTCGTTGCAGTGGTGGGTCAAGGTCGAGGAGCTGGCCAAGCTGGCCGGCGACGCGGTCCGCGACGGCCGCACCAAGATCCACCCGCCGGAGCTGGGCAAGCGCTACTTCGACTGGGTCGACAACATGCACGACTGGACGATTTCGCGCCAGCTGTGGTGGGGCCACCGCATCCCGGTGTACTACGGCCCGGACGGTGAAGTGGTGTGCGTCGGCCCGGACGAGCAGCCACCTTCCGGCGACGGCTGGACGCAGGACCCGGACGTCCTGGACACGTGGTTCTCGTCGGGCCTGTGGCCGATGTCGACGCTGGGCTGGCCGTCGTCTTCGGAGGATTTGGCCAAGTTCTACCCGACCAGCGTCCTGTCGACCGGCTACGACATCCTGTTCTTCTGGGTCGTCCGGATGATGATGTTCGGCGTGCACCAGATGGACGGCAAGCAGCCGTTCGACCACGTTTACCTGCACGGGCTGATCCGCGACGCGAACGGCAAGAAGATGTCGAAGTCGCGCGGCAACGTGATCGACCCGCTGGAGTGGATGGACGCGTACGGCGCGGACGCGACCCGCTTCACCCTGGCCCGCGGCGCGAACCCGGGCGCGGACATGGCCCTGGCCGACGAGTGGGCGGCGGGCTCCCGCAACTTCTGCACGAAGCTGTGGAACGCGACGAAGTTCGCGATGATGAACGGGGCTTCGGTCACCGCCCCGCTGCCTCCTGCTTCCGATTTGACGGAGGCGGACCGCTGGATCCTCGGCCGCCTCGGCGCGCTGGTGTCCGAAGTGGACGGCCTGTTCGAGGACTTCCAGTTCGCGAAGGTGGCGGGCGCGCTCTACCAGTTCACCTGGAACGAGCTGTGCGACTGGTACCTGGAGCTGGCGAAGGTCCAGCTGTACCAAGGTGATGCCGCACGCGTCGCCGCGACCCGTTCGGTGCTCGGGCACGTGCTGGACACGGTGCTGCGGTTGCTGCACCCGTTCATCCCGTTCATCACGGAGAAGCTCTGGACGGCACTGACCGGCGGCGAGTCCTTGGTGGTCGCCTCCTGGCCGGCTCCTTTCGAGGGCTACGCGGACTCTTCGGCCGACGCGCGCATCGCGGACGTCCAGAAGCTGGTGACGGAGATCCGCCGCTTCCGCGCGGACCAGGGCTTGAAGCCGGGCCAGAAGGTGGCGGCCCGGCTGGCGGGTTACTCCGGCGGTCACGAATCGGCGATCCGTTCGCTCGTCCGGCTGACCGACCCCGCGGAGGACTTCGCGGCGAGCGCATCGCTCGAGGTGGCCCTGGCGGACGGCGTGGTGACGGTGGAGCTGGACCTGTCGGGCACGGTCGACGTGGCCGCGGAGCGCAAGCGTCTCCAGAAGGACCTCGCGGCGGCGGAGAAGGAGCTGTCGCAGACCGAGGCGAAGCTCGGCAACGAGGCTTTCATCGCGAAGGCTCCGGAGCAGGTGGTGGAGAAGATCAAGACCCGCAAGGCCACGGCGGCGGCGGACATCGACCGCATCACCGCCCGGCTGGCGGCTCTCCCGGCTTCCTGAGGTTGTGGACGCGGCCCGGCACTCTCTCGCGGAGTGCCGGGCTTTGTCGTACCCCTCCCGTAGCGTGGAAATCGGGGACTGCTCAGAAGCCCGCGGAATCGATTCGAGACTGCGCCGACAAGGGGAAGCGTGGTCTTTCCGGTCGGACATACTCGCTGCAGGCGGGCCGAATACCGGTCCTCGGCCGCCCTGAACTGGCAGCAAGAGCTGAGGGTGTCCAGCTGGTCGCCTCCGGCCGCCGACTTGAGGGGAACCGGATGAGGGCGAAGCCGGGGCGTCCGGAGCCGAGCCTGATGCCGACGGGCCGGTCGGCGAGCCGGTGCTTTCGGTGGCCCTGGCTGCTCAGTCAGCCGGCGTCTCCCGTGCGGCTTCGATCAGCGCCACCAGTTCGGGGGTCAGCCGCCGGTCGGCGCCGGTTGCCAGGTACGTCTGCATCCGCGGTGAGGGGTTTCGAAGTGGCCGGAACACCACGCCCGGCACCGGCAGCAGGTTCGCGTGCGCCCGGTAGAAGACCGTCCAGCGTGGACGACCGAATCCCAGTGTCCCCAACGTGTCCTGCGCTGTCGTGAAGTCCGCCCCCAGCACCGGCTCGAAACCCGCCTCCCGGCAGGAGGACATCACCAAGTCGTACAACGGCTGATTGCGCGAAGGCGGGCTCAGCCGCACTGGAAGCGAAGCCAGCGAAGCGAACTCGACCACCGAAGAAGAAGCCAGCGGATGAGACGCAGGGAGCGCCACGAGGACCTCGTCCATCCACAGCGGAGTGAGGTCCAGCCCCGGAGAAGGCCAGGCGCCTCGCACGATGGTCGCATCCAGAGAACCGTCCCGGACCCGTTGCAGCCGCTGAAGAGTCGGCGCGTGGAGCAGCTCCAACGAAGCCGAAGGTGCCAAGCGGGCGAACGCCCCCAGTACCTTGTCCAGCCGATCGCCCAGACCCTCGCTCGTCCCCAGCCGGACCAAAGCCCCGGACGGCCGGAACTCCGCAACCGAGTCCACCGCCCGGTCCGCGGCCGCCAGTACCGCCCGCGCCTGCGGCAGGAACCGCTGCCCGGCCTCCGTCAACGACACGCTGCGCGTCGTGCGCGAGAGCAGCGTCACCTCCAGCTCCCGCTCCAACCGCCGGATCTGCTGGCTCACCGCGGGCTGGACGATGTGCAGCCGCTCGGCCGCGCGGCCGAAGTGCAGTTCCTCCGCCACCGTCACGAAGTACCTCAGCTGACGCAGCTCCACGCCGCCCCCATTCATCAGGCTTCGTGATCAGTGTAGGAGCGGACTGCTCATCGAAAACCCGAGCCCCGAAGGCTTCCATGAACGGCATGCCCTACTTGGACGTCAACGGAACCCGCCTCCACTACGAAGACGCCGGCGCCGGTCCCGCGCTGCTGCTCCTGCACGGCTGGGGGACCAGCGGCCGCGTCTGGTACTCGTGCCTGCCCGATCTCGTGCGCGACCACCGCGTCATCACCCTCGACTGGCGCGGGTGCGGCCGCTCGGACCACCCTGCCGACGGCAACACCATCGACGGCGTCACGGCCGATCTCGTGAAGACCATCGAGGCGCTGAAGATCAAACCGACCGTCGTCGGGTCGAGCATCGGCGGCGTCTTCGCCACCGAGCTGGCTCTAGCGCGGCCGGACCTGGTCGAGCGGGTTGTCGCGGTCGACAGCCCCGGGTACTGGCCGAGCACCGGCATGCGCGACCAGGTCGACGACCTGCGCCGACAGCTCGTCGACGATCGGGCCGGCACGGTGGCGGGCTGGGTGCCGGGCTGGTTCGCCCCCGGCGCCGCGCGCGAGCTCGTCGACTGGACCGTCCGCCAGCTGCTCGACTCCGGTGCCTACATCGACGAGCTGTTCACCGAGTGCACCACCTACGACCCGCGGCCCCGGCTCAAGGACCTCGCCGTCCCGATCACCTACCTGCACGGCGAACTGGACGCGCAGATCCCGCTCGAAGTGCCGCGCACCTGCGCCGCGGAGACGCCCGGCGCCCGCGTGCACGTGCTCGCCGGCTGCGGGCACGTGCCGCACCAGGAAAACCCGCGCGCGTTCACCGCCGCCCTCCGCGAAATCGCCTGAAGGGACGACCATGCCGAAAGTGACGCTCGGAGACACCGTCGTCCACTACGACCGGACCGGCGACGGCCCCGCGCTGCTCCTGCTGCACGGCACCGCCGCGTCCCGCGAACAGTGGGGCCCGCTCACCGCGCAGGCGACCGGGTTCACCGTCCTCGCTCCCGACTTCCCCGGCTCCGGCCTGACCACCGACGACGGCGGCCCGATCACCGTCGAGACCCTCGCTGCCCAGGCCGAAGCCGTCTTGGACGACGCCGGAATCGGGCAAGCCCACGTCGTCGGGCACTCACTCGGCGGGGTGGTGGCGGCCCACCTGGCCGGTACCCGCCCGGACCGCGTCCGGTCGGCGGTCCTGCACGCTGCCTGGCCCGCGACGGACGTCCGGCAGGACGCCGAGTTCCGCTACTGGCTGGACCTGCTCGAAACGGGGACGTTCGCCCGGATGCTCCCGCTGATGGCGTTCGGGCCGCGCTACTGGGAGCAGGCCACCGCCGAGAGCAACGAACAGCTCGTCAAGACCCTGGAAACGGTGATCCAGCCCGGCGCGGACCGGCAGATCGAAACCGATCGCGCGGTCGACCTGCGGCCCGTGCTCGGCCGGATCTCCGCGCCGGTGCTGGTGCTCGGCAGCGCGCACGACCGGATCGTCACGGCGGGCCAGCAGCGGGAGCTGGTCGCCGCGATCCCGGACGCGCGCGCCGCCGAGATCGACGCGGGGCACGGCGCCCCGGCCGAGCTGCCGGACGAGTTCGCCCGGCTGGTGCTGGACTTCGTCAGCGCAGCGCCTTGAGCACCACGGCCGCCACGCCGGCCATCCCGGCTTGGAACGGGTGGTAGGCGGCCGCCGCGAGGATGTTCTGGTCCTTGCCGTTGATCCACGCCGAGCCGCCGCGCGCGCAGGCGTCGTGGCCGCGTGACGGGCCGAAGGTGTCGACGTACTCCGCGGCGCCGTCCGCGGCCGCGTCCGCGAGGGCCGCGTTGAGATCGCTCTCGAGGCGGTTCAACCAGGCGTAGTCGCCTTCGGCGAAGGGGAGGATGGCCGGGCAGGAGCCGCTCTCCGGCGCGATCCGCGGGTAGCCCACGACGATCACCCGCGCTCCGGGCGAGCGCTGGTGGATCGCGGCGAGGACGGCCTCGATCCGCGGCTGGATGGCGGTGACGGCCATCTGCACGGTGTCGACGCCGTTGACGGTGAAGTGCTTTTCGCAGGGATTGCCGGTCGGGGCGCCCTCGCGCAGCCCCGGGCACGTCGCGAGGACCCGGCCGAAGAGGCCGAAGTCGTTGCCCCCGATGCCGACGGTGACCAGGTCGGTGTCGAGGCGCAACGCATCCAGCTGGGGAGCGTTCGTGCCGTTGAACGACACCTTCTGCGGCTCGGTCATCGAGCCGGTGACGGCACCGGCGCAGCTGACGTCGGTGAACACGCCGGGCTTCAGCGCGGCCGCCACGACCGACGGGTAGTTCGCCGTCGACCGCCCGCAGCCGAGCGGGTCGGACCGTTGCATCGGGATGAACGGCCCGGAGGTGTAGGAATCACCCAGGGCGACGTAGTGGTGGATCCCCGCCGCCGACGCGGGGCCCGGGGTGGTGAGCAGGACGGCTGCCGAGGAGACGGCGACGAGCAGCCGGGTGATGCGCATGAAGACCCCGTTCTCGCTGGTGGAAACGCTGCCTCCACTTGTAGCGAGCCCGGGACGCAGACGGGGATGAACTTCACCCGCCAGTCGGGTCACCGTCGCCCTGTTCACGGTAAGTGATCAAGGTGCGCCAGAAGAGCAGCGGCCGGACCGTGCTCCCGGGCAGCAGCCGGGCCGACTCGCGGCGCAGCTCGGCGATCGTGGGGAACCGGAACAGCGTGGGTGCCTGCGGGCCGGCCTCCCCGCCACCGTTGAGCTGCTCGCCCGCATGCACGACCAGCCGCGCCAGCGCGTTGAGCGGCACGGCCGCCAGCTCCCGCGCCCAGTCCACCGGGCTGCTCGGCCGGGCCGGGGTCAGCACCACGAGCACCCCGCCCGGCACCAGCGCGCGGCGCAGCTTGACGACCGTTTCGAACGGCATGTGGTGCAGCGACGCCAGGCACGAGATGTAGTCGTAGTGGGCCTCGGGCAGGGCGTCGGTGGTGACGTCGGCCTGCCGGTAGACGATCTCGCCGGGCCCCGGCGATCCCAGCCCGGCCGCCGCCTCGACCATCGCCGCCGAGACGTCGACCGCCTCCACGGCCATGCCGGTCGCGGCCAGCCGCCGCGCGAACCGGCCGGTGCCGCACCCGACGTCCAGCGCGATCCCCGGGCCGGGCGGCAGCAGGTCCAGCAGCAGCGGGTGGTAGTGGTCGTTGTGGTTGAACGGCATGCGTCGAGAGTGCCACCAGCCACGCACGTAGACTCGGAACGCAAGTGCGAAACCCCAGGCCGGAGGAGATTCAGTGCCGCAGGATGAGACAGGTCGCAGGCCGGACCTGTCGGATCTGGACAGTTTCGCGGGTGTCGACGAGCTGGGTGCCCAGGGGTACGAGGACTCGGACGACCACGACCCGGAGCTGGACGCGCGGGACACCGCGTTCGACGTGGGCGGCGGCTCGCGCGGCGGGATCGGCGGTGTCGGCCAGCTCGGCGACAACCTCGCCACCGGGCCGGTGCCCGACCTCACCGTGCCCGAGGACGCCGAGCTGCACGAGCTCGACGACCAGGGCGAGCCCGAGGTGTACGGCAGCCCGGACGGCCCCGAAGCGCGGCGCGAGCTGATGGCCGTCGAGGCCGAGCTGAACCAGCGCTGGCCGGAGACGAAGATCGAGCCGTCGCTGACCCGCATTTCGGCGCTCACGCAGCTGCTGGGCGAGCCGAACCGCGGTTACCCGGTGCTGCACGTGGCCGGCACGAACGGCAAGGGCTCCACGGCCCGGATGATCGACGCCCTGCTGACCCGGATGGGCCTGCGCGTCGGCCGCTACACCAGCCCGCACCTGCAGCTGGTCACCGAACGGATCGCGCTCGACGGCCGGCCGATCTCCGCCGCGCGCTACGCCGAGCTGTGGAACGACATCGCGCCGTACGTGTCCATGGTGGACGGTGCGTCCGCGGACGGCGTCGCGATGAGCAAGTTCGAGATCCTCACCGGGATGGCGTTCGCCGCGTTCGCCGACGCCCCGGTGGAGGCCGCGGTGCTCGAAGCGGGCCTGGGCGGAGCCTGGGACGCCACGAACGTCGCGGACGCCGACGTCGCCGTCATCACCCCGATCGGCCTCGACCACGTCGAGTACCTCGGCCCGGACATCCTCGGCGCGGCGCGCGAAAAGGCGGGCATCATCAAGCCCGGCTCGGTCGCGGTGATCGGCGAGCAGGACCCCGAGGTGCTGAAGGTGCTGCTGGAGCGCGCCGTCGAGGTCGACGCCGCGGTCGCCCGCGCGGGCAGCGAGTTCGGCGTGCTGGAGAAGGAGATCGCCGTCGGCGGGCAGCTGCTGAAGCTGCAGGGCCTCGGCGGCGTGTACGACGAGATCTTCCTCCCGCTGCACGGCGCCCACCAGGCCGCGAACGCCGCACTGGCGCTGGCCGCGGTCGAGGCGTTCTTCGGCGCGGGCAAGGACAGGCAGCTGGTCGTCGAGGCGGTGCGCGAAGCGTTCGCCGAGGTCGAGACACCGGGACGGCTCGAGCGCGTCCGCGCGGCGCCCACGGTGCTGCTCGACGCGGCGCACAACCCGCACGGCGCCCGGGCCCTCGCGACGACGGTGTCCGAGGAGTTCGCCTTCCGCCGCCTGGTCGCGGTGGTCGGCGTGATGGCCGAAAAGGACGCCCACGGCATCCTCGACGCGCTGGAGCCGGTGGTGTCGGACATCGTCGTGACGCGCAACTCCTCGCCACGTTCGATGCCGCTGGAGGAGCTGAACGAGCTGGCGATCTCGGTGTTCGGCGAAGACCGCGTCGTCGCCGAGACGGACCTGGAGACGGCGATCGAGACGGCGATCGCGCTGGTGGAGACCAACGACGACCCCGAGGAGCCCCTGGCGGGCGGCGGCGTGCTGGTCACGGGCTCGGTGGTCACGGCGGGCGAGGCGCGCACGCTGTTCGGGAAGGAGCCGGCGTGACGTCGCCTTCGCCTTCGCCCTCGCCGGAGACGCCCAAGCCGAAGGACCCGATGAAGGGCTTCCGCGGCGTGATGTCCGGGACGCTGATCATGGAAGCGATCACGGTCGCCCTGGCCCTGCCGGTGGTGAACAAGCTCGGCGGCGGGATCTCGACGGGCACCGGCTGGACGGTCATCGCGGTGGCCGTCCTGCTGGTCGTGACGTGCGGGTTCGTCAAGCGCCCGTGGGCCGTGCCGCTGATCCTCGGCCTGCAGGTGGTGCTCATCGCGCTGGCGTTCTGGCTGCCGGCCATCGCGGTGCTGGGCGTGATCTTCCTGGCGGTGTGGTTGTGGCTGCTGTGGCTGCGGCGGGACGTCGCCCGCCGCATGGCGGCCGGGACGTTGGCGAGTCAGCAGCCCCAGCCCTGACTTCTCACGGGTGCGGGTCCGCTTGGCAGGCCCGCACCTCGGTGGTGAGGGCGTCGAGCGCGTCGAGGGCGTCGGCCGGAACGTCGAGGCGGTAGATCCGGTGCGGGCCCGACCGGGCCACCGCCAGCAGCCGGGCGTCGAGCAGCACCCGCAGGTGCCGTGACACCGTGGACTGCGGCAGCCCCAGTGCCTCCTGGACCTCGCCGACCGTGGCGGACCCGCCCCGGTCGAGGAACACGCCGATGATCCGGACCCGGGTCGCTTCGCCGAGTGCCCGCAGCACGGGCAGTGCGGTGGTGAGCGCGTCCTGGATCACGCGCTCACCCGCTCCAGCAGCTCTTCGAGCTCGCCGGTCGGGAGTCCGTGGCGCCCGCCCAGGTCCGCCCAGTCACGCAGCATGCGCACGGTCTGCGCGCCGTGTCCGCCGAAGTGACCGCGCAGGTAGCGCTGGACGTCGAAGGGTGCCAGCCGGGGCAGCACGGTCAGGGCCGCGCGCACGGCGTGCGGACGGACCGGCCGCGGGCTCGGACCGCCGAACCCGGCCGCGACCGCGTTCCGTGCCTGGGTCGCGGCGAGCGCGAGGCTCCGCGAGTTCCGGCGAGCCGCCGCGATGTCGAAGTCCGCGGCGTGCAGCCCGGCCACGACGGGCATCGTCGCGGCCGCGGACCCCAGCGGAGCCGCGAGCGGTGCGGATCGCGACCACTTCCCGTCGCCGAACAGGGACCGCAGGGGCGCCGCCGCGGGACCGGCGATCGTGAACCGGACCCGCCCGGGCGGCCACCACCACGTCGGATCGGCGCCGCCGGCGAAGAACTCGGGCACCACCAGGCCCCACGGCCGGTCACCCGCCAGCTCGCGAAGCAGTTCCACCTCCGACGGCACTTGCGTGACCGCGGCGACGATCGGCGACTGCCCGAGCAGCTCGGCGACGCCTGGTGAGGCGGGCGAGGCCGTGCTGATCACCACGTCCCAGCCCGCTGCCCGTTTGCCGGCGGTCACCAGGTCGACCGTCCGCTGCTCGACGGGACGAGTGGGGCGCAGCCGGCGGGTCCGGACGAGCCGGGACTCCGCCGTCCGCTCGCGCACCGCGAACCCGACCTGGTGGCTCTCGGCCGACGACGTCGCCAGCACCCGGGCCACCGGGCCCTGACCCACCACGAGAACACGCATGTGCGCACTATATCCGCATATCCGGATATGATGCTAGGACGCTGCCCGGAGGTAGTCGCCGCGTTCGATGTCGTCGAGCAGGGTCGGCCGGGTGGGCGACCAGCCGAGCAACTCCTGCGTGAACGTGCTGGAAACGGGCGCGTCGAAGCCGTAGACCGAGGCCATGAACGGGCTCGCGTAGTGCCCGGCGGCCTCGTCCGGTGTCAGCGAAACCGCGGGCAGGTCCAGGCCGCGCCCGATCGTCTCGGCGATGCTCCGGAACGGGACGTTTTCGGCGGTCCCGTGCAGCACAGTGCCGGCCGGAGCGGCTTCCAGGGCCAGGCGGAACAGGACCGCCGCGTCGAGCCGGTGGACCGCGGGCCAGCGGTTGCCGCCGTCGCCGACGTAGGCCGACTTCCCGGTCTTGCGGGCGGTGGCGACGAGCATGCCGATGAAGCCGTGGTCCGCAGGGCCGTGGACGGTGGGCGCGAGCCGGACGACGCTCGCGCGCACGCCCTGCTCGGCGAACGCCAGGCAGGCCCGCTCGCCCGCGATCCGGAAGGGCGCGATCCCGGCCGGGTCGGGCTCGTCCCGCTCGGTGCTCACCCGCCCGGCGGGCATGACCAGGGTGCCGGACGTGCTGACGAACGGCTTGCCCGAGCCGGCCAACGCCCGGCCGAGCGTCTCGATCGCGGTCCGGTCGCGCCGCATCATGTCGTCGGGGTCGCTGAAGTCGCCGCCGAAGGCCATGTGCAGGACGCCGTCGGCGGCTTCGGCGCCGCTGCGCAAGGTGTCGAGATCGTCGAGCGAGCCGGGGTGCGGAGTGGCGCCGAGCGATTCCAGCCGGGCGGCCGCCCGGTCCGAACGGGCGAGGCCGGTGACGGCGTGGCCGGCCGCGACCAGTTCGGCGACGACGGCGGGGCCGGTCAGGCCGGAACCGCCGGTGACGAAGACGTGCATGGACGTGCTCCCGATGTAGTGACAGTGACTGACGCTACCGACTGTACCTCGTAGCGTCAGTCACTGACGCTACGAGTAAGCTGACGACGTGCCACGCAGCGGAGAAGAAGCGCGCCGCCGCCTCCAGCAGGCGGCCTTGCAGTTGTACGAAGAGCGTGGTTTCGACCGGACCACGACGGCCGAGATCGCCGCCAGGGCCGGCGTCACCGAGCGCACGTTCTTCCGGCACTTCCCGGACAAGCGCGAAGTGCTGTTCGACGGCGAAGCCGCCCTGCGCGCGGACTTGACCCGGTCGGTGGCCGACGCGCCCGAGGGCATGCCGCCGCTCGAAGTCCTGATCCGCGCCTTCCGCAAGGCCGGGAGCCGCCTGGAGGAGAACCGGCCGTTCGCCGAGCCGCGGCTGGCGGTCATCGCCGCGACCCCGGCGTTGCGGGAGCGCGACCTGGCCAAGGCCGCGGCGATGGCCGACGCCCTGGCGGCGGCACTGCGCGAACGCGGAGTCGGCGACCGGCTCGCCGCGCTGGCCGCCCACGTCGGCTGGGTCACCTTCCACCACGCGGCCGGAGCCTGGATCCGGGAATCCGAGCGCAGCCTGGACGAGCACCTCGACGAGGCCTTCGCCGATCTGCGTGCGCTGTCGGCGGAGGCGAGCGGCTGAGCGCCCGCCTCCGCCGAGGCGACGTTCCCGTGGTGTCAAGCCGCACGAGCGGCCGATGTGGGTCGAGTTGACGGCCGGTGTAGCGCTTGAGGCAGCAATTGATCTCTCGGTCGGTTTGCCCTTTGCTTCCAGCCCGCGGATGCGGCGAGCCAGGGGCGCAGCGTGGCGAGCAGGTGTCGGCCGGCTCCGGCCGGACCGGTCACGCCCGCTGCTGTCCCCGCCGGCCCATCACCACCAGGCCGGCTTGACCACTCTCACACTCAGCGCAGCACGACGATCCGCAGCGCGGGGGAGCGCAGGATGTCGGCTTCGCAGAACCGGCCCTTCACCCACTCCCCTCGGCTGTAGAGCTTCGTCTGGTCACTGAAGTACGGCGACGCCGGATTGGCCGACTGCGAATACGTCAGCAACGTCGAGGTGTCCGGGCACCCGTGCCCGCTGAACCCCACCACCTGGATGAAGCTGGACCCGTGCGCGACCTCGGTGTTGCCCCGTGCCGGGTCCCACACCGGCGTCATCACGTTGAGGACCCCGAGGAAGCCCTGGGCGCCGTGGATCGGGATGCGCTCGCCGTTGCGTGTGACCGCTTGGCCGTCGCGCAGCCGGGCGTCCGGTGCCAGTCCCGCCGCGTGCAGCTCCGCGAGCGCGTCCCCGAACGCCTTCTGGACGTCCGGGTTCCCGACGTTGAGCGTGTTCGGCGTCGTCACGGGCGCCTTCGGGTCGAACGGCACGGTGAACCGGGACAGCCCGCCGAGCCGGGTGGCGAACCGCTGGAACAGCAGCGAACCCCGGCTGTCGAGCGAATACGTGTGGTCCCAGTTCGCCAGCGCGGTGCACGCGGGGCCGACCGGGACCGGGCCGGACGACGACGGGGCCTGCCCGCCCGGGAACGACGCGCACAGCTTCGCCAGGTCTGCCGCCGCCAGGTCGGCGAACTGGCTGTGGTCGGCGAAGAGCATCTTCTTCATCGAGTCCGTGGTGAACTTGCTCGCTTCGGCCGTGAGCAGCGCTTCGCGGGTGCGCGGGGAGCGCTCGGTGTCCTGATCGCTGACGATCCGCGGGAAACCGGTGAGCGGAGCCCGGGCGTTCGCGAGCCAGGCGCTGTCGTTGGCGTTCAGCTCGTAGTCCCGCCGCTGCTGCTGCGGCAGCCGCGACGGCGCGAAGATCCCCGGCTCCAGCGCGCCCGGGTCCGAACCCCACTGACAGGACGATCGTGATCCGTCCAAAATGGCCAGTCCGTCGGCGGCGAGCGTCTCCCGCCCGGCCGGTGTGCTGCAGCTGCGGGCCAGTTCGTCGGTGACGTGCGGGACGACCTGGATGTCGGCGTAGAGCGCGTTGCCCGCCCGGTCGGTGGCGATCGTGTTCACCCACGGCACGCCCTGCGTGCTGCTGAGCGCGCGGACGACGTCGGCCGTGCTGCGCGCCTGGTCGAGTTCGAACCACGTGTTCAACCCGCGCAGGTTGGTCGCGTTGGCGTCGCGCAGCGCGTACGCCGACTTCGCCGTCCACGGCACCGGGAACCCGCCGACGTCGTTCAGCACCGGGCCGTACCGCGTCGACCAGAAGGTCTGGCGGACCGGCTTCAGCGTCCCGTCGGCTTGGCGCACCTGGACCGTGACCTCGCGGGAGGTCATCTTCTCGGCTTTGCCGTCGACCACGTACGTCGTCGGGTCACCGGCCGCCAGCGGCACCTCGAACAGGCCGAACGTGACCGGTGTGGACACCGTGTGCGTCCAGGCCGCGTCCGCGGTGTGCCCGATCATCACGAACGGCATGCCGAGCAGGCTCGCCCCGGCCACGTCGACCCGGCCGGGAATGGTGAGCTGGCTCTGCCAGAACCGCCGCCCGTCGTGCCACGGGTAGTGCGGGTTGCCGAGCAGCACACTGCCCTTGCCCGCCGCGGTTCCCTCGGCGCCGATCGCGATGCCGTTGCTGCCGAGCCCGCCCTTGCCGAGCCCGTCACGCAGGCTCGCCGACAGCTGCGCGGCCGTGCCCGGGCTCGCGGTCGCCGTGCCGGACGGCGGCGCCGCGAACAGCCCTTCGGTGACGAAGCCCAGGCCTCCGGTGACGGCGATCGAGTAGAAGTGGCGGTAGAAGTCCTGTTCGCTGATCGGCCGGACCCAGTCCGCGCCGCGGCAGGCCGGATCGGTGATCCCGGACCGGCCGGTGCGGGCCAGGAAGGCGTTGAACCCCTTGACATAGCCGGAAACGATCTGCCGGACCTCGGGCCGCGGTCCCTGCGGCGCGGGCTGCGCGACCAGCCGGTCGACCACGCCGGAGTCGTTGAGCTGCTGGAAGAACAGGTCGCTGTGCAGGTTGTTCTTCGCCTCGGACAGCGATGGATAGCCCTCGCCGTCCGGGCCGAAGTACCGCGACCGCTGCGCGCTCACCGTGACGTAGATCTTCGCGAGCTCGCAGACGTTGTCGGTCGCCGCCGCGTAGCCGTACCCGTAACCGAGACCGGCGAAGTCCTTGGCGACGATGTGCGGGATGCCGTGTTCGGTGTAGCGCAGGACGGCTTTCGCGCTGTCTTCCCCGGCTGTTGCGACGCCGGTGCTGAGTGTGGTGACCGCCGCTGTTGTCAAACACAGCGCAGCCGCGAAAATGGCCAGCGCCTTCCGGATGTGCGTCATTCGTACCCCCTTGTCGTGATCACCACGCTACCGACGGCGATCGCCGCGGGGTATGGGGGAAAACCCCAATGTTCGTTCACCCGCACGCAAGCCGGTGTTGGCCGCGGCGGGATAGAAACCGCGCATGACCGAACCGAACTGCCACTCCCGCCGCACGCTCCTCAAGGCCGGGCTGACCGGCGCCTCCGCGGTCGCCGCCGGCCTCGTCGTGCCGTCCACGGCCTTCGCCACGGTCCCGCTCGTCCGCCGCGACCGGCCGGTGCTCACCCACGGCGTCCAGTCCGGCGACGTCACGCCGGGCTCGGCGATCGTCTGGTCGCGCGCGGACCGGCCGTCACGCCTGGTCGTCGAGATCGCGCGGGACCCGTCGTTCCGGCACGCCCGGCGCGTGCCCGGCCCGCTGGTGGGCCCCGGCAGCGGCGGCACCGGCCGCGTGCGCGTCGCGGCACTGGCACCCGGCACCGAGTACCACTACCGCGTCACCGCCGAAGCCCTGGACGGGCGCGCCACGAGCGAGCCGCTGACCGGCCGGTTCGCCACCGCGCCGGTGGGCCGCCGCGACGCGCGCATCCTGTGGTCGGGCGACGTCGTCGGCCAGAACTGGGGGATCAACCCGGCCCTGGGCGGGATGACGATCTTTTCCGCGATGGCCGCCCGCTGCCCGGACCTGTTCCTGCACAGCGGCGACACGGTGTACTCCGACGGCCCGCTCACCGAGACCGTCACCCTCCCCGGCGGCCGGACCTGGCGCAACGTCGTCACCCCGGAGAAGGCGAAGGTCGCCGAGACCCTGGACGAATTCCGCGGCCAGCACGCCTACAACCGGCTCGACGACAACTTCAAGCGCTTCGCCGCGCAGGTGCCCGCCTACGTCCAGTGGGATGATCACGAGGTCTTGAACAACTGGTACCCGGGCAAGATCCTCGACAACCCGGCCTACACCGAGAAGCGCGTCGACGTCCTCGCGCCGCGGGCGTACCAGGCGTTCCACGAGTGGCACCCGATCGACTCGCGCCGGGCCGTCGACGGCCGCGTCTACCGCAGCTTCACCTACGGCTCGCGCGTCGAAATCTTCGTGCTGGACATGCGGACCTACCGCAACGCCAACACCGCGGACCAGACGAAGCCCGGCTACATCCTCGGCGACGCGCAGGCGCGCTGGCTGGCCGACGCGCTCGGCCGCAGCACGGCCACCTGGAAGATCGTCCAGGCCGACATGCCGCTGGGCCTGGTCGTCCCGGACGGCACCAACATCGAAGCCGTGGCGAACAACCTGCCGGGCGCACCCGGTGGCCGGGAGACGGAACTGGCGTGGGTGCTGCGGGAAATCCAGCGCCGCCGCGTCCGCAACGTCGTCTGGCTGACCGCGGACGTCCACTACACCGCAGCGCACCACTACTCACCCGACCGGGCCGCCTTCCAGGACTTCGACCCGTTCTGGGAGTTCGTGTCCGGTCCGCTGAACGCGGGCGCGTTCGGGCCGAACGCGCTGGACCCGACGTTCGGTCCCCAAGCGGTGTTCGTGCACGCCCCGCCGGCGGCGAACACGGCCCCGATCGACGGCTTCCAGCACTTCGGCGAGCTGAACGTCGACGGCGCGAGCGGCGACCTCACGGTCGATCTCCGCGACGCCACCGGGGCGTCGCTGTGGTCGAAGACACTGCACCCGGCAGGACGCTGAGCAGGGTCGGCTACGCTCACGCGCACCGATACGCACCCGTACCAAGGAGAAATACCGTCGTGACTGAACGCACGCTGGTCCTGGTCAAGCCCGATGGCGTCGCGCGCGGCCTCGTCGGCGAAGTCATCTCGCGGATCGAGCGCAAGGGCCTCAAGCTCGCCGCGGTCGAACTGCGGACCGTCCCGCAGGCGCTGGCCGAGGAGCACTACGCCGAGCACAAGGAGCGTTCGTTCTTCGGCGACCTGCTCGAGTTCATCACCTCGGGCCCGCTCGTCGCGCTCGCCGTCGAGGGCCCGCGCGCCATCGCCGCGTTCCGCCAGCTGGCCGGCGGCACCGACCCGGTCGAGAAGGCCACCCCGGGCACCATCCGCGGCGACTTCGCGCTGGAGACCCAGTACAACCTGGTCCACGGGTCGGACTCGCCGGAGTCGGCCGAGCGCGAGCTGAAGCTCTGGTTCCCCGACCTGTGATGCCGTGAACCGGGGCCACGTCCGCGTGGCCCCGGTTTCCCTTTTCCTGGAGCCCGCATGACGACGATGCCGTTCGCACCGCGCGACTACCTCCCGGTGCTGGCGGAGCTGACCGGCGCGTTCGCCGAGACCCTGCGGACAGCCGACCCGGGCGCGGCGGTGCCCGACTGCGCCGGCTGGACCGTCACCGACCTCGCGACGCACCTGGGCAACGTGCACCGCTGGGCCGCGACGGTCGTCCGCACCGGCGAGGTGCACCCGCAGGACTTCGCCGCCGGCGCGGGTGGCGACCTGATGTCGTGGTACGCCGGAAGTGCGCGGCTCCTGCTCGGCGAGCTCGAGGCCGCCGAGCCCGGTGACCCGTGCTGGCACTTCGGCGGCACCGGGAAGACCAAGGCCTTCTGGTACCGCCGCCAGGTGCACGAGACCGCCATCCACCTCGCCGACCTCGGCAGTGACCACGTGCTCGACCCCGCCGTGGCCGCGGACGGCGTCGACGAGGTTCTCGGCGCGATGCTGCCGCGGGTGACGCGCTGGCACGCCGTGCCCCGGCTGCCCGGGCCGGTCACCCTGCGCGCCACCGACACCGGCGACGTCTGGACCGTCCACCCCGGCGAGCCGCCCGCGCTGGGCCCCGCCGCTTCCGGCGGCGCGAGCGTCGAAGCTTCCGCGCGCGACCTCCTGCTGCGGCTGTGGAAGCGCACCGGGCCGGACCCGCGCGTCGCCGGCGAGGCCGCGGAAGCGCTCCTCGCCGCACCGCTGACCCCATGAGGGTGTTCTAGACCATTCAGGCGGCGTTCACCGGGAAGTCTTCCCCCGGCCGTGCCGCTGCGCTGTGCTGATCCGGCTCACTCCTCACTCGATACTGGGGTACCCGGTGAAGAAGTCACACAGGCTGTTCGGGGGTCCGGGTGGCGGAGCCCCCGGCTCGAGGCGAAGCCTCGGTTGTCACAGCACGGTGCTGCCGTTCGTCGCCCTGTTCGCGACGGCGTTCGTCGTTCCCGCCCACGCCGACCCCCTGGCCGCGCCGCTCGGCACGTCCCCGGTGGAGGCCGCACCCGCCGCGTCGTCAGCCCACGAAGGCCCCGCCGGCTTCGCTGCCGCGAATCCCGATGACGGGCTCGTCACCGGCAGCGCGACCACCGAAGTCGCGCCCGGCCTGAACCTCACCCAGTTCGACCGGTTCGACCCGGCCGGCTGGATCCGCGGCGACACCCTCGCCGTCGACCTGGGCAGCAAGGTGCTCGAGCCGACGTACCTGAGCCCCGGGACGGTTTCCGCGCGCACGCCGCTGTCGCAGCAGATCGCGCGGGCGGGCGCGGTGGCCGGCGTCAACGGCGACTTCTTCGACATCAGCGCCACCGGCGCGCCGATCGGCGTCGGCATCGACCACGGACAGCTGCAGACCGCCCCCGCCGCCGGGCACAACCTCACCGCGTCGATCACCGACGCGGGCAAGGCCGCGCTGGCTTCGGTGTTCCTCGAAGCCACCGTGACGCTGCCCGGCGGCACGGTGCGGGCGACCAACTTCAACAGCCCGGTCCTGGGCGCCGACGCGATCGGCGTCTACACGCCGTTGTGGGGCGCTTCCGGGCGCGCGACCTCGGTGGCCGGGGCGTCCCGGGTGCGGGAAGCCGAACTCCGCGACGGTGTGGTCACCGCGGTGCGCACGCAGCCGGCGGACGGCCCGATCCCGGCGGGGACGACGGTGCTGCTGGCCCGCGAAGCCGGGGCGGACGCGCTCGCCGCGCTGCGGCCGGGTGACGCGGCCGGCGTCACCTACGCGCCACGCTCGGACGCCGGGAAGATCGCGGTCGCCGTGGGGGGCAACGAAGTCCTGCTCCGCGACGGCGTCGTGCAGCCGGTCGACGACGTCGCCCTGCACCCGCGGACGGCGGCCGGGTTCTCCGCCGACGGCCGGAAGCTGTGGCTGGCCACCGTGGACGGGCGGCAGGCCGACAGCCGCGGGATGACCGAGCTCGAACTGGCGCGGCACATGAAGAGCCTCGGCGCCGACGACGCCATCAACCTCGACGGCGGCGGGTCGTCGACACTCCTGGCGCGCAACGAGGGCGAAGCCGCGCCGAGCGTCCGGAACTCGCCGTCCGACGGCGGGGAACGCCTGGTGCCCAACGGGATCGGCTTCACGACCGTGCCGGGCAGCGGAAAGCTCACCGGCTTCGCCCCAGCGCCGGCCGTCACGACGACCGGCGCGAACCGCGTGCTGTCCGGCCTCACCCGGCACCTGGTCGCCGACGGCCACGACGAAACCGGCGCCGCGGTGGCCGCCGAACCGCGCTGGAGCACGTCGGACCTCCGGCGGGCCACCGTGACGCGCGGTGTCGTCACCGGGCACCGGGCGGGGGACGTCGACGTCGTCGCGCGCTCCGGCCGGGCGTCCGGGAAAGCGGCGCTTTCGGTGCTGGGCAAGCCGGTCCGGCTCGGCACGAGCACCGAACAGGTCGCGTTGTCGGCGACGGGCGCGCGAAGCACCTTCAAGGTCTACGGCTACGACGCCGACGGCTACGGCACCTGGCTCGAGCCCGACGACGTCAAGCTCGACTACGACCACTCGGTCGTGCGGGTCGAGCCGTCCGGTGACGGCTACGCGGTGACCGCGCTGACCTCCTCCGGCGCGACCGCGATCACCGCGACGGCCGCGGGCCTGACCACGCACCTGGCCGCGTCGGCCGGCACCGTCGCGCAGGTGGCGTCGCCGTTGGACGGTCCGGCGGGCTGGACGGCCACGGTGTTCCCGGCGGTCGTCGGCGCGGCGCTCTCCGCGGGACCCGGCCACGACGGCGGCGCCGGGCTGGCGCTGGACTACCGGCTGACCGGCACGACCGCGACGCGTGCGGCCTACGTGACGCCGTCCTCGCCGCTTCCGGTGCCCCCGGGGACGCAGAAGCTGGGGGTGTGGGTCGACAGCGACGGCAAGGGCGCGTGGCTGCGGGCGGAACTGCGTGACGCCGCGAACGTGGCGTCCATTGTGGACCTTTCGCTGAGCGTGGACTGGACGGGCTGGCGGTACGTCACGGCCGCGATCCCGGCCGGGCTGCCCGCGGGACAGCGCCTGGCGCGCTTCTACGCCGTCGAGAACGTGCCGGACCAGCAGTACGAGGGCCGGCTCGGGTTCGACGACCTGACCTTCGAAGTGGCGCCGACGACCGCCGTGCCCGCCGATCCGGCCCCGCACGACCCGGCGCTGGTCACCGGCGGCGTGCCGGCCGGTGGCCTGCGGGTCGCGGTGGTCAGCGACGCCCAGTTCACCGCCGACGACCCGGCGGGCCCGCTGGTCGCCCAAGCCCGGCGGGCGCTGCGCGAAGCCGTTGCGGCGAAACCGGACCTGGTGCTGATCAACGGCGACTTCGTCGACCGCGGCACGGTGCCCGACTTCGCGCTGGCCCGGCGGGTGATCACCGACGAGCTCGACGGCAAGGTGCCCTGGTACTACGTCCCGGGCAACCACGAGGCGGAAGGAGGCAACGGCCTCGCGAACTTCCAGGCCGCGTTCGGGGTCACGCACCGGGTCGTCGACGTCCACGGCATCCGGCTGGTGCTCCTGGACTCCTCCCGCGGCTCGCTGCGGGCGGGTGGGTTCGACCAGGTCCGGATGCTGCGGTCGGCCCTCGACTCGGCGGCGGCGGAGAAGTCCGTGCGCGGGGTCGTCGTCGCCATGCACCACCCGGTGCAGGACCCGAGCCCGACCGGGAACTCCCAGCTCGGCGACCGGAAGGAGGCCACCCTGCTGACCCAGTGGCTCACCGGGTTCGAGCAGGCGTCGGGCAAGCCGGCCGCCGCGGTGGCGTCGCACGCCGGCGTGTTCTCGCTGTCGCGGGTCGACGGGGTGCCGTACCTGGTCAACGGCAACTCGGGCAAGGCGCCCGCGGCCGCGCCCGGTGACGGCGGGTTCGTCGGCTGGACGCTGCTGCGCGTGGACCCGGCCGACCGCGGCCGGCCGGTGCGGTTCGAGACGCGGCCGAACGTCGACGCGCTGTCGCTGACCGGGCCCGCGTCGCTGGCGCCGGGTGCGCGCGCCGGCGTGCGGGCGACCCTGCGGCAGGGGACTCGCGACGTGCCGGTGTCGTACCCGGTGAGCGCCGGCTGGACGGTCGGCCGCGGCGTCGTTTCGTTCGATCCTTCGACGGGCGTGCTGACGGCGTTGCGGCCGGGGGTGGCACGGCTCTCGGTGACGGTCAACGGCGTGACGGCCACGCTGGTCGTCACGGTCCGAGGCTAATCCGTTCGGTTTTTGTCGGTGGGGCGTCCTATGGTGCGAAGCGTGGGCGAATCGGAGGACCGGGAACCGGCACTGGTGCAGGCCAAGGCACTGGTGAAGCGCTTCGGCGAGTTCGAAGCCGTGCGCGGGATCGACGTCGAGGTGCGGCGCGGCGAGGCGTTCGGCTTCCTCGGCCCGAACGGCGCCGGCAAGTCGTCGACCATGCGGATGATCGCGTGCGTGTCACCCCGCACCGACGGTGATCTCCGCGTGCTGGGACTCGACCCGGAGGTCGCCGGGCCGCGGATCCGCGCGCGCCTCGGCGTGGTGCCGCAGCAGGACAACCTGGACGTGGAGCTGACGGTCCGGGAGAACCTGCTGGTCTACAGCCGCTACTTCGGCCTTTCGCGTGCGGCCGCGCGGAGCAAGGCCGACGAGCTGCTGGAGTTCGCTCAGCTCGGCGACCGGGCCGGCGACAAGGTCGACCCGCTGTCGGGCGGCATGAAGCGGCGGCTGACGATCGCCCGCTCGCTGGTCAACGACCCGGAACTGCTGCTGCTCGACGAGCCGACGACGGGCCTCGACCCCCAGGCCAGGCACCTGCTGTGGGACCGGCTGTTCCGGCTCAAGGCGCAGGGCACGACGCTGATCGTCACGACGCACTACATGGATGAAGCCGAGCAGCTGTGCGACAGGCTGGTGGTCATGGACCACGGCCGTGTCGCGGCCGAGGGCTCACCGGTCGAGCTGATCAGGCGGTATTCCACGCGCGAGGTCGTCGAGCTCCGGTTCGCGCCGGGGGAGCAGGTCGCGGCGGCCCGGCAGGTCGACGGGCTGGCGGAGCGGGTGGAGATCCTGCCGGACCGGGTCCTGCTCTACAGCGGCGACGGCGAGGACACGCTGGAGCACGCGCATTCCCGCGGGGTGCGGCCGCTGTCGAGCCTGGTGCGCCGCAGTTCGCTGGAGGACGTCTTCCTCCGGCTCACGGGCCGGACCCTGGTGGACTGATGGCGACGATCTCGACCGGCCGCGTGGTCGGCAAGTGGCAGGGCGCCTGGCTGCAGGTCGAGGGGCGCTGGACCTGGTACCGCCGCCACTGGGTGTCCACTTTGTACTCGACCGGGCTGCAACCGGTGCTGTTCCTCGCCGCGATGGGGCTCGGCTTCGGCTCGCAGGTGCGGCCCGGCGCGGTCACCGGCGGCCTGTCCTACCTCCAGTACATCGCCCCCGCGCTGCTGGCCGCCGGGGCCGCGCAGCAATCCTTCGGCGAGTCGAGCTACCCCGTGCTGTCCGGGTTCAAGTGGCAGAAGGAGTACCTGGCGGTCACCGCCACCCCGGTGTCGCCGGGCCAGGTGTTCGGCGGGCACCTGATCTGGTCGGCCCTGCGGCTGACGCTGGCGGGCGCGATCTACGCGTTCGTAGCGCTGTTCTTCGGCGCCTGGACCGGGCCGGGCGTGCTGCTGGTGATCCTGGCCGGCACCGCCACCGGGCTCGCCTGCACCGCGCCGATGGCCGCGCTGGCCGCGCGGACCTTCGACGAGGGCCAGCGGTTCGGGCTGATCTTCCGGTTCGTCGTGATGCCGATGACGTTGTTCTCCGGCACGTTCTTCCCGATCGCCCAGTTGCCGGCCGCGGTCCGCTGGCTGGCCTGGCTCTCCCCGCTGTGGCACGGCACGCAGCTGGCCCGCGGCGTGAGCATCGGCGGCGTCGGCGGCTGGGCGATGCTCGGTCACCTCGCCGTGCTGGCGGCGTTGTTCGCGGCCGGGTGGGTGCTCGCGCACCGGGCCTTCTACCGGAGGCTGGTGGTCTGAATGACGACCGTCGAGGCCCGCGCCGGGCTGCTGCTGCGCATCCTCCCGCCCGGGCTGTACGCCGGCCGGGCCCGCATGCTCGTCGAACGCTCGGTCATGGTGTCCCGCGCGAGCTGGCTGCTGTTCGTCTCCGGCGCGATCGAGCCGTTCCTCTACCTGCTGGCGTTCCAGCTGGGGTTCGGCAAGCTGGTCACCGAGGTGGCGGGCCCGGACGGGCGCCCGATGAGCTACGTCGCGTTCGTGGCACCGGCCCTGCTGGCGATGTCGGCGATGAACGGCGCCGTCTTCGAGTCGACGTACAACCTGTTCTTCAAGCTGCGCTACGCGAAGCTGTACGACGCGATGCTGGCGACCCCGATCGGCCCGCTGGACGTGGCACTGGGCGAGATCGGCTGGGCGATGACCCGCGGCGGCATCTACGCGGTGGCGTTCCTCGCGATCGCGGCGGCGATGGGACTGCTGACGTCGTGGTGGGCCCTGCTGATGGTCCCGGCGGCGCTGCTGGTGGGCCTGACGTTCTCGGCGATCGGGATGGCCCTGGTGACGTTCCTGCGTTCGACGGCCCAGTTCGACTACATCCAGCTGATCCTGACCCCGATGTTCCTCTTCGCGACGACGTTCTACCCGCTGTCGGTGTACCCGGAGCCACTGCAGTGGGTGGTCCGCTGCCTCCCGCTCTACCACGCGATCGAGCTGATGCGGGGCCTGGCGACCGGCCTGCTGTCGGGCGGCATGCTGATCAACCTGGCGTACCTGCTGCTCCTGGGCGCGCTGGGCCTGTGGGCGTCGACGCGCCGGATCGCGAAGCTTCTCCTGACCTGAGGTGATGCCCGCCCGATCACGCGAGATCCGCCCCCGATCACGCGAGATCCGGCTTCACGCCCGGCCCGCCGCGGGTCAGCGGGCCTGGTCCGGTTGCCCGCCCGGCACCGCGGCGGGCGCCGGAACCTGAACCATCCCGTGCCCGTAGAACCCGTTGTACCCCTCGTACCCGGCGCAGTAGGCGTCCTGGAGCCCGTCCCCGGTCAGGTCGTAGTCGGCCGGGCACGGCATCGGCAGCGCCTGCGCCTCCAGCGTCCGGCGCAGCTGCCGCGGCCGGGCCTCCGGTGCGGCGGACGCCAGCAGCGCGAGCACCCCGGTGACGTGCGGCGCCGCCATCGACGTCCCGCACAGCGGCGCGTACCCGCCCGGCACCGCGGACAGCACGCAGTCGCCCGTCTCCCCGCCCGGCGCGGTGACGTCGATCACGCCCAGGCCGTACGAGCTGTACCCCGCCTTCACCCGGTCCGCGCCGACGGCCGACACCGCGACGACGTCCCGCAGCCCGGCCGGCAGGGCTTCGCACCCGCTGCTCGCCCCGCGTGCCCCCGAACGCGCCGACGGCGTCAGGTCCACCGCCTCGTTGGTCGCCGCCGCCACGTTCAACGTCCCCGCCGACGTGCTGTACTCGACCGCGCGGGCCAGCACCTCGTGCACCACGCCGCGGTCGTGGCCGCGGATGCACGACAGCGACCACGGGTTGACGAAGAAGCTGCTGTTCGTCACCCGCATGTGCCGTGACGCGGCCCACATCAGGCCGCACACCGCGGCTTCCGGGTCGGCGTACCCGCGGTCGTCGATCACCTTCACCGACGCCACCCGCACCCCGGGCGCCACACCCGTCACGCCGTGCCCGTCGCCGGCCGCCGCGATGATCCCCGCCACGTGCGTGCCGTGCACGGAGGTCGTCGGCACCCACGCCGACGGCGACCGGTCGGGGGCCCCGGTCAGGCAGCCGGCGGAGTCGTCGCGGTCGACGGCTTCGCTCAGCTCCGGGTGGTCCGGGTCGATCCCGGAGTCGAGCACGCCGACGACGACGTCCCGGGAGCCTTCCGGACCGCCGTGCGAGCGGTCCGCGCCGATCATCCGCATGTCCCACTGCTGCCCGCTCAGGTCCGCGGCCGGCACCTTCGCGGGATCGGTCGCGGGCAGCGCGGCCCGCGCGGGCTGCGGCTTGACCTCGGTGACGCGCTGCGCGGCCAGCCGCTCGGCCTGCGCGCTGAACGCCCGGTCGAGCCCGATCCGCTCGCCGAAGTCCGGGTCGCCCGAGGTGGCGACCGCGACGGCGATCTGGGGGTAGAAGACGGTGGTGGCCCCGCAGGCGCCGTCGATCTCCGACCGCGCCGCGGCCTCGGTGGTGCCGGGGTCGAAGGTGACGACGTAGCGCAGGGCCCGGCCGTGGGCGCAGCCGGACTCGCCGGCCGCCGCCGGACCGGCGG
This sequence comes from Amycolatopsis sp. DG1A-15b, assembly GCF_030285645.1. Lineage (GTDB taxonomy): Bacteria > Actinomycetota > Actinomycetes > Mycobacteriales > Pseudonocardiaceae > Amycolatopsis. Next base: position 5,304,391 of record NZ_CP127296.1, on the reverse strand, counting down.
TGACGCATCCCGCAAGCACCAGGACGGTGCACACGGTCGCGCGCAGCCTCCGCGCCAGCAGGGACACCGGACCTCCCACCGGATGCAGGAACCGCGGGTGCCGGCGGGCGAGATCCCGGTCACCCCGAGCCGCACCGTAACCACCCGGTGCCCGGTGGACAAGCGCTGCGGCGAAGTTCCCCCGGCCGTGGGGTGGATGGGGGGCGGTACGGCGCGCCCGGGTGCCTGCGGGAGGTACCGAGTACACCGGAGTGGTCACCCGGTGTGGGATACTCGGGGTGGCCGCTGGGCCGCGGGGCGCACGTGAGAGGTGCTGCCTGCGGCGTTGTGGCCCGGTGATGTGCATGAACAGCGTGACGCGCGTCGCCGCCCGCGAACCGGGCGGCTGGACGACGTGGCAGGCGGCCCGGGGGCCGCGAAAGCCTGGCCAAGCACGCCGCCGAGCAGACCTTTGGCCGGGTTGCGCCCCACCGGAAGCGGTGGTGCGGCGCCCGGTTGTCGGGCAAGGATTCCCGCCGCTGGTGACCACCACGGCGGAACGAACAGAAAGGGGCCCCTGCGCGGCCGCGTCCCTGCCGGTGAGAACCGGCAGACGCGCCCGGGGGCGGAGGAGACACATGTCGAACGCGGAAACACCCGCCGAACAGACCGGCGGGAATCCCGCCACACCCACGGGCGGCCCGCTGGCCGACCTGCCGCCCCGGATCCGGGTGCACGCACTGGCCAAGCTGCTGGAGTCGCACAGCCGGGACGTCCTGGCGAAGCTCGCCGAGCTGGGCGAAAGCGTGCGCAGCGCGCAGTCGAGCGTGACCAGGGACGTGGCGCTCAAGGTGGCCGAGGCCTTCGCGCCCGGTGAGACCGAAGACACGCCGGCCGAGCCGGAGCCCGAGCAGGTCCGGCAGCCCGCCGAGACCCGCCCGCAGGTGCCCGACGTGCCGGTCGCCGAGGCCGAGAAGCCGCGGCCGCGCCAGAAGACCCGTGCCCACCTGCCGGTCTTCGCCGCGCCGTCGCCGGTCTTCCTGCCGCCGGAGCCGGCGGAGCGCGCGGCCAAGCCGGCCCGCAAGCCGGCCGACCCGTTCGCGGAGCCGCCGTCGCGGCCCGAACCCGAGGTCGCCGAGGAAGAGACCGAAGACACGACGCCGGGCGCCGACTCCGGGATCGACGAAGACGACGACGCCGGCAGCCGCCGCCGTCGCCGCCGAGGCCGTCGCGGCCGTGGCCGGGGCAAGGGCGCCGAGGGCGGCGACGAGACCGCCGAAAACGAGGACGACCAGGCCGAGGAGCAGCAGCCCCGCCGCAAGGGCCGCAACGGCGACGAAAAGCCCGAAGCGGACGCCGAAGAAGCCGAGGACGCCGCTGAGACGTCTGAGTCGTCTTCGGAGTCCGAGAGTGACGCCGATGACGGCGAAGGCGGCACCCGCCGTCGCCGCCGTCGCCGTCGCCGCAAGGGCTCGGACGGCGAAGACGCCGAGGCCACCGGCACCGACGACCCGCCGAACACGGTCACGCACGTCCGCCAGGCCAAGGCCGAGCCCGTCGAGCGACCGGCGCGCGACGAGGTGCGCAGCGTCCGCGGGTCGACCCGGCTGGAAGCCAAGCGCCAGCGCCGCCGTGACGGCCGCGAAGCGGGCCGCCGCCGCGCCCCGATCCTGTCCGAGGCCGAGTTCCTGGCCCGGCGCGAGTCGGTCGAGCGCACGATGGTCGTCGCCGAGCACGGCGACTCCACCCAGATCGCGGTGCTGGAGGACGGCGTCCTCGTCGAGCACTTCGTGACGCAGTCGGGCTCCGGCTCGATCGTCGGCAACGTCTACCTCGGCCGCGTCCAGAACGTGCTGCCGAGCATGGAGGCCGCGTTCATCGACATCGGCCGCGGCCGCAACGCCGTGCTGTACGCCGGCGAGGTCGACTGGGACGCCGCCGGCCTGGAGGGCAAGGCCCGCAAGATCGAGCAGGCGCTCTCCACCGGCGACTCCGTGCTGGTCCAGGTCACGAAGGACCCGGTCGGGCACAAGGGCGCCCGGCTGACCACCCAGATCTCGCTGCCCGGCCGTTTCCTGGTGTACGTCCCCGCGGGCGGCGCCACCGGCATCTCCCGCAAGCTGCCGGAGAACGAGCGCCGCCGGCTCAAGGACATCCTCAAGCGGATCGTCCCGGAGGACGCGGGTGTCATCATCCGCACCGCTTCCGAGGGCATCGGCGAGGTGGAGCTGGGCCGCGACGTCGACCGCCTGAAGGCGCAGTGGGACGTCATCAAGGAGAAGGCCGCCGCCGGTTCCGGCAAGAAGGGCGGCGCGCCGACCATGCTCTACGAAGAGCCGGACCTGCTGGTCAAGGTCGTGCGTGACCTCTTCACCGAGGACTTCACCAAGCTGGAGATCCAGGGCAACCGGTCGTGGGAGACCATCAACGACTACGTCCGGCACGTCGCGCCGGAGCTGACCGAGCGGCTCAAGCGCTACGTCGGCACCGGTGACGCGTTCGCCGACCACCGGATCGACGAGCAGATCACCAAGGCCCTGGACCGGAAGGTCTGGCTGCCGTCGGGCGGTTACCTGGTCATCGACCGCACCGAGGCGATGACGGTGATCGACGTCAACACCGGCAAGTTCACCGGTTCGGGTGGCAACCTCGAGGAGACGGTGACCCGCAACAACCTGGAGTCGGCGGAGGAGATCGTCCGCCAGCTCCGGCTGCGGGACATCGGCGGCATCATCGTCATCGACTTCATCGACATGGTGCTCGAGTCCAACCGCGAGCTGGTGCTGCGCCGCCTCACCGAGTGCCTCGGCCGGGACCGCACGCGCCACCAGGTCGCCGAGGTCACCTCGCTCGGCCTGGTGCAGATGACCCGCAAGAAGATCGGCACCGGCCTGCTGGAGGCGTTCTCGACGCCGTGCGAGCACTGCAAGGGCCGGGGCGTGCTCGTCTCGACCGAGGTGCAGCGCACGGCCGCCAACTCGGGGCAGTCCCACGGCGGGAACGGCAACGGCGGCAACAGCGGCGGCGGCAACAGCGGCGGCGGGGAGAAGAGCTCCCGCCGGTCGCGGGGCCGCGGCAAGAGCGAGGAAGCCGCCAAGGAAGCGGCGGCCGAAGCCGCCAAGGCCGAGGTCCACGCCGTCCCGACGCCGGAGCAGCGCGAGTCGATCGCGTCGGCGGTGGCGGCGATGGCGAACGCCTCGAAGGTCGCCAAGGAGCACGACGGCGCCCTGAACGGCAACGGGCCCGCCCCGGAGCCGGCCAGGGAGGTCGCGGACGTCCCGGCGACCACGGAGGCGGACGAGACGCCGGTGGCGGCCGAGCCGCCCGCCGAGCCCGCCCAGGAGGTCGCCGGCACCCCGGTGACCACCGAGGCGGACGAGGTGCCGGTGCCGCAGGACGAGGAGCCCGAGGTCGAGCGGTCCTCGGCCCCGGAGCCGGCGGAGGAGCCGGTCACGGTCGCCGAGCCCGAGGTCAACGTGCCCGAACCGGCCGGACGCTCCACCCGGCGCCGTCCGCGCCGGGCGGCGTCGCGGCCGGCGGGCCCGCCGGTGCACGCCTCCGACCAGAGCAAGTGAACGACTAGGGGGACCCCGGTGGTAACGCACCGGGGCACCCCACGTAACCTGTAGTACGGCCTGCCACCAGAGCAGGTCGCTGCGCGAGTCCAGGACCGCCGTTCCATCAGGTGGGCCGATCGCGCGGGCCCCCACCCATTGTCGAGTAATGCAGGAGACTTCCGTGTCGGCGTACGCGATCGTCAAGACCGGCGGCAAGCAGTACAAGGTGGCCGTCGGCGACGTCGTCGAGGTCGAGAAGCTCGAGGGCGAGCCGGGCACCGAGCACATCCTCCCCGCCGTTTTGTACGTCGACGGTGGCGATGTCACCACGGACGCCGACGCGCTGGCGAAGGTCTCGGTCACCGGCAAGGTCGTCGAGCAGACCAAGGGTCCGAAGATCCGGATCCACAAGTTCAAGAACAAGACGGGCTACCACAAGCGTCAGGGTCACCGGCAGAAGCTGACCCGCGTCGAGGTCACCGCCATCTCTCTGTAAGAACTTCTCCGGATCTTAAGTAAGAAAGAGGACTGGGCTATGGCTCACAAGAAGGGTGCATCCAGCTCCCGCAACGGTCGTGACTCGAACGCGCAGCGCCTCGGCGTCAAGCGCTACGGCGGCCAGGAAGTCAACGCGGGCGAGATCCTGATCCGCCAGCGCGGCACCAAGTTCCACCCCGGCGTCAACGTCGGCCGTGGCGGCGACGACACGCTGTTCGCCCTGGCCGCTGGTGCGGTCCAGTTCGGCGAGAAGCGCGGCCGCAAGACGGTCAACATCGTCGTGCCAGTCGAGGCCTGAGTCTTCGGTTCTCGACGCTAGACCTCGAACGAGGGGTGGGACCGGAATATCCGGTGCCGCCCCTCGTTTTGTTTTGCATATCCCCTGTTCGCGAGTGAAAGAGGCAAGTCATGGCGTCCCGGTTCGTGGACCGCGCGGTCATCCACCTGACCGCCGGTGACGGGGGCAACGGCTGTGCCTCGGTGCACCGCGAGAAGTTCAAGCCCCTCGGCGGCCCCGACGGCGGCAACGGCGGCAACGGCGGCGACGTCCTGCTGGTCGTCGACCCCAACGTGCACACCCTGCTCGACTTCCACTTCCGCCCGCACGCCAAGGCCGGCAGCGGCAAGATGGGCCAGGGCAGCAACCGTGCGGGCGCGGCGGGGGAGACGCTGGTGATGAAGGTGCCGTCCGGCACTGTCGTGTTCACCGAAGACGGCGAGATGGTCGCCGACCTGATCGGCCCCGGCACCACGTTCGTCGCCGCCCAGGGCGGCCGCGGCGGGCTCGGCAACGCCGCGCTTTCGTCGAAGGCGCGCAAGGCGCCCGGGTTCGCGCTGCTGGGTGAGCCCGGCGAGTCGCGCAACCTCGTGCTGGAGCTGCGGTCGGTCGCCGACGTCGGCCTGCTGGGGTTCCCGTCCGCCGGCAAGTCGTCGCTGATCTCGGTGCTGTCCGCGGCCAAGCCGAAGATCGCCGACTACCCGTTCACCACGCTGGTGCCGAACCTCGGCGTCATCACCGGTGGCGACACGGTGTTCACGATGGCCGACGTGCCCGGCCTCATCCCCGGCGCGTCCGAGGGCAAGGGCCTGGGCCTGGACTTCCTCCGCCACATCGAGCGCTGCGCGGTGCTGGTCCACGTCGTCGACTGCGCGACGCTGGAGCCGGGCCGCGATCCGGTGTCCGATGTGGACGCTCTGGAGGCGGAGCTCGCGAAGTACACGCCGAGTCTCGGCGGGAAGCTCGAAGAACGTCCGCGCGTGGTCGTCCTCAACAAGATCGACGTCCCCGAGGCCGCCGAGCTCGCCGAGTTCGTCCGGCCCGACTTCGAAGCCCGCGGCCTCAAGGTGTTCGCCGTCTCGACGGCGTCCCGGAAGGGCCTGCGGGAGCTGACCTTCGCGCTCGCGGCGATCGTCGAGCAGAACCGCGAGGCGGAGCCGGTGCTGGAGCCGGAGAAGATCGTGCTGCGGCCGCTGGCCGTCGACGACTCCGGGTTCACCGTGGAGGTCGACCCGGAGGAAGAGGGCGCGTTCATCGTGCGCGGCGCTCGCCCCGAGCGGTGGATCCGCCAGACCGACTTCGGCAACGACGAGGCCGTCGGCTACCTCGCCGACCGGCTCAACCGGCTCGGCGTCGAGGACCAGCTGGCGAAGCTCGGCGCGAAGCCGGGCAGCCCGGTCACGGTCGGCGACGTCCAGTTCGAGTGGGAGCCGTCGACGCCGAGCGTCGCGATGCACCTGTCCGGGCGCGGCACCGACGTCCGGCTGGAGCGCATCGACCGGCCCGGCGCCACCGAGCGCAAGGAAGCCCGCCGGATCCGGCGCGCAGGCTCGGACGAGCTCGAAGACGACGTGGACGTCGAGGAGTGAGCGGCACGCGCGAAGCCATCGCTGCCGCGCGGCGGCTGGTGGTCAAGGTCGGCTCGTCGGCGCTGACCAGCGCGGGCAGCGGGCTCGACGTGGCCCGGCTGGACGCGCTGGTCGACGCGATCGCCGAGCGCGTCGCCCGGGAAACGCAGATCGTGCTGGTGTCCTCGGGCGCGATCGGGGCCGGGCTGGCCCCGCTCTCGCTGGGCAAGCGGCCGCGTGACCTCGCGACGCAGCAGGCCGCGGCGAGCGTCGGGCAGCTGGCGCTGGCGCACGCGTACGCGGAGTCGTTCGGGCGGTATTCGCTGACGGTCGGGCAGGTGCTGCTCACCTCCGACGACGTCGTCCGCCGTTCGCACTACCGCAACGCGCAGCGGACGTTTTCGCGGCTGCTGGCGCTGGGCGCGGTCCCGGTCGTCAACGAGAACGACACGGTGGCGACCGAGGAAATCCGCTTCGGCGACAACGACCGCCTGGCGGCCCTGGTCGCCCACCTGATCGGCGCCGACGCGCTGATCCTGCTGTCCGATGTGGACGGCCTGTACGACGGCGACCCCCGCGGCGGCGCGACCCGCAAGCTCACGGAGGTCCTCTCCGAGTCCGATGTGGACGGGATCTCGGTCGGCATGTCCAGTTCCGGCCTGGGAACGGGCGGCATGGTCTCCAAGCTCGCGGCGGCCCGCACCGCGGCGGGAGCGGGCATCCCGGTGCTGTTGGCGGCGGCTTCGGAAGCCTCGGCGGCGTTGACTTCCGCTTCCCCGGGAACAGCCTTCGCCCCGGCGGACACGCGGTTGTCGGCCCGCCGGTTCTGGCTGGGCTACGCGGCGGACACCACGGGCAAGCTCCGCCTCGACGACGGCGCGGTGACGGCGGTGGTCCGCCGCCGCCGGTCCCTCCTGGCCGCGGGCATCACGGGCGTGGATGGCGAATTCCAGGCGGGCGACGTGGTCGACCTGGTGGACGCGAAGGACCGTCCGGTGGCCCGCGGAGTGGTCGCCTTCGACGCGACGGAGCTCCCGGACCTGATCGGCCGCTCAACCCCCGAGCTCCCGGCCGAGCAACGCCGCGAGGTCGTCCACGCCGACGACCTCGTCCCCCTCCGCCGCTGACCCGCGCATCACCGTGTCGACCCCTCAATCACGCGTGTCGACTCGCCAATCACGCGTGCTGCCCCCTCGATCACGGGTGATGACCTTCCGATCACCCGAGATTCCCGTCCGGCAAGCCTGAGGTCTCAACCCAGCGAGACCAGGCGGGCTCCACCGTCGGCTTCCAGGACCGTGCCGGTCAGGTTCCGGTTCGTCGCCGCCAGGGTCACCACCTCCGCGACGTCGTCCGCCGTCGCGACGCGGCGGGCCGGGATCGAAGCCGCCGTCTGCGCGAAGAACCCCTCCCGCATCTCTGCCGGGAAGCCGCTCCACCAGGCCGTGTCGACCACGCCCGGCGACACCGCGTTCACCCGCCTCGGCGCCAGCTCGACCGCCAGCGGCTTGACCAGTGCTTCGATCGCCGCGTTCAGCGCGCCGATCCCGGCCGTGCCGGCCATCGCCGCCCGGGCCGTGATCGCGCTGAGCAGCGTGATCGACCCGTCCGCCGCCAGGTGCGGCAGGACGGCCTGGATGGTCGCCAGGTGCGCCCAGAACTTCGCGTCGAACGCCCGCCGCAGCATGGCGAGGTCCAGCGTCTCGATCGGCCCCATGCCTTCGGTGCCGGAGAGGCTCACCACCAGCACGTCGACCTTCCCGAGCGACGCGGCCAGCGCGGCCATCGCCGTGGTGTCCCCGCCGTCGGCCTGGTGCCCGGTCAGCTCCGGGTCGCTCGAATCGACGTCGTCGAGGCGCTCCTTGCCGCGCCCGGTGACGTGGACGTCGTATCCCCGCTGCTGCAGCCGCCGCGCGGTCGCCAGGCCGATGCCCGAAGTGCCGCCGGCCACGAGAGCGATGCTCATGCTTGTTCCCCATTTCGAACCGGTCCGTCTCGTTTCGAAATCGACGCTACCATCGGATCCCATGACCGACCAGTCCCGCCCCGGCCGCAAGCGCAGCGAACAGAGCCGGCTGGCCATCCTCGCCGCGACGCTCGAACTGGTCGCGGAGGCCGGCTACGGCGCACTGACCATCGAAGGCATCGCCGCGCGCTCGGGCGTCGGCAAGCAGACGATCTACCGCTGGTGGCCGTCGAAGGCCGACGTCCTGCTCGACGCGCTCGCGACGAAGGCGGACCTGCAGATCCCCGTCCCCGACCAGGGCTCCTTCCGCGCCGACCTGGCCGGGTTCCTGGGCAGCACCTTCGAGCTGGGCGGGAAGTCCCCGGTCGCGGACACGCTCCGGGCGCTGATGGCCCAGGCGCAGATCGACCCGGAGTTCGGCAAACGCTTCCGCGAGGACTTCCTGTTCCGCCGCCGCGACGCGCTCGGCACGCTCGTCGACCGCGCCCGCGAGCGCGGCGAACTCCCGGCCGGCGTGCGCCCCGGCACGGTGCTCGACGTCGTGTTCGGGACGCTCTGGTACCGGCTCCTCGCGACGCGCGAACCGGTCGACGGCGGGCTGGCGGACGAACTGGTGACGCTGCTAGCGGGTCACGGCGCGTCGACCGCCGAAATCCGGTAGCGCGCCACCGACGCGTCGAGCTCGGCGGGGGCAACGGCGAGCCAGCCGGCGATGATGATCACGACGTGATCCGATCGGCCTTGATCGTGAGCAGCAGCCGCGTCTGGTCGCGGCCGCCCCACCACGGGTACGGGCCGCCGAGGTAGCGCTGCGACAGCTTTTCGATGTGCTCGACGGCGCCGTCCTCGGTCATCTCGATGACCTGCCCGCGGATGGCGAAGTAGCGCGACGGGCGGTCGCGGTCGGCGACGTTGAGCGCCACCCGCGGGTCACGCGCGATGTTGCGCTGCTTCTGGTGCCCCAGCACGGTGTTGACGAGGATGTGCGTCCCGTCGGTGTCCACCCAGGTCTGGGTGAGCTGCGGCGAGCCGTCGGGCATCAGCGTCGACAGGAAGCAGAGGCTGGGCTCGCGCAGCAGAGCGAGCAGATCGCCGGGCAGTTCCACAGTGGTCTCCCGCTAGAGCTGGTCGGGCGCTTCGATGCCGAGCAGGGAAAGCCCGAGCGCGAGTGTGTGCGACGTCAGCGTAGTCAACCTCAGCCGAGACGCGCGCAGCGACGGCGAAGCCGCCTTCAGGACGGGACATTCTTCGAAGAACCGCGAGAAGGCGACGGCGGTCTCGTACAGGTACGTACAGAGCTTGTGTGGTGTGTAGCCGCTGGTGGCCGCCTTCAGTGCTTCGCCGAACCGGAGCAGCTTCAGCGCCAGTGCTCGTTCCGCCGGCGCCTCGAGCAGGATGTCGGCGCCATCGGGCAAGCTGCCGGCCTTCCGGAGAATCGACTGCGTCCGTGCGTGCGCGTACTGGAGGTACACCGACGTGTTGCCCTCCTTGGCCAGCATCCGGTCCCAGGCGAAGACGTAGTCGCGCTCGCGGTCGCCGGACAGGTCCGCGTACTTGACCGCGCCGATGCCCACCGCCCGGGCGACCGCGGCCTGTCCTGCCGCGTCGAGCTCGCTGCGTTCGGCGACGACCGCGGCGGCCTGCGTCACGGCTTCGGTGAGCAGATCCGCCAGCTTGACGGTCTCGCCGGCCCGGGTCCGCATGGCCTTGCCGTCCGTGCCCAGCACCGTGCCGAAGCCGACGTGCTCGGCGGGCCCGGTCAGCCAGCCCGCGGCACGGCAGGTGGCGAACAGCATCGCGAAGTGCTGCGCCTGCGGCGTCCCGACGACGTAGAGCAGGTCGGTGGCGCCGCGCTCGGCCGTCCAGTACCGGACGGTCGCCAGGTCCGTGGCGGCATACCCGTAGCCGCCGTCGCGCTTGCGGACGATCAGTGGCAACCGGTCGCCTTCGCGGTTGCGGAACCCTTCGGGGAAGACGCAGACGGCGCCGTCGCTGACTTCGGTCAGGCCGGCTTCCTCGAGGTCGTCGACGACCGTGGCGAGATAGGGGTTGTAGAAGCTCTCGCCGTAGATGTCCTCGTCCGTCAGGGAAATCCCGAGTAGCGCGTAGACCTCGTTGAAGTGCCGTGTCGATTCGTCGACGAGCTCCTGCCAGACGGCGAGAGTCTCTTCGTCGCCGCTCTGCAGCTTGACGACACGCGTGCGTGCCCGCGTCGCGAACGCTTCGTCGCTGTCGAACTTCCGGCGCGCTTCGCGGTAGAAGGCGTCGAGGTCGGCGATCGCGCGTTGCCCGCCGGAGACGTCGAGGAGGTGCTCGATGAGCATGCCGAACGGCGTGCCCCAGTCGCCGAGGTGGTTGTGCGGCAGCACTTCGTGCCCGGCGAACCGCAGCAGACGGGCCAGCGCGTCGCCGATCACGGACGACCGCAGGTGCCCGACGTGCATTTCCTTGGCCACGTTCGGGCTGCTGTAGTCAAGCGCGATCCGCCGGGGCGCCGACGTTTTCGGTACACCGAGCCGCGGGTCGCCGAGCAGCGCGCCGGTGCGGGTTTCAAGCCATTCCTTGCGCAGCGCGAAGTTCAGGAAGCCTGGCCCGGAGACTGCGGGCGGATCGGCGATCCCGCCGAGCTCCAGCGCTCCGGCGATGAGCCCGGCGACCTCGCGCGGCGGTCGGCCGAGCTGCTTGCCCAGGCTCATCGCGAGGTTGGCCTGGTAGTCGACGCCGTCGCGCGGCGACGCCTGGACCAGCGCCTGCTCCGGCGTCAGTTCGATGCCCAGTGCCCGGCCGGCGGCGGTCACCACGCGGCGCGCCAGCTCCTCGGTAACGTCGGCGGTCTGCACGGTGTCCCTCCTTCGGCTCGGTTGGGAAGTACGCAGGGTAGCGAGCGTGACCGGCCGATGACGAAGGGTTTACCGCAGCGGGCTGCCCTTCGTCTCCGGGAGCGTGAGGATCACCGCGAACGCGATCGCGGCGCCCACGGCGACGTACCAGAAGTAGAGGGTTTGCGACACGGCGCCGAACAGGGTGATGAGCAGGGGAGCGGTGCCGCCGAAGATCGCGACGGTCAGGTTGTACCAGGCCCCGATGCCCAGCCCGCGCAGTTCGGTGGGGAACAGCTCGCTCATGATGGCCGGCGCGATCGACGTCATCGCCGTGTACAGCCCGAGCCCGACGCAGAACACCACGAGCAGCCCGCCGACGCCCGGACCGATCAAAGTGGACAGCGGCACGACGACGACCGCGGTCGCCCCGGACCAGACGAGCAGCTGCGGCTTCCGGCCGACCCGGTCCGCGAGCGCACCCATCGGGTACTGCAGCGCGATGAACAACGCCGTGCCGATCGAAAGCGCCAGGAAGACCGCATCGGCGTCCGCGTGCCGGTTCTTCACCGCGAACGACGTCAGCGCGCTGAAGAACGTGTAGTAGCAAAGCGTCGAAAGCATCGTGAAGCCGACGAGCCTGCCGACGGCCTTGGGGTGGTGGGTCAGCGTGGTGAGCAGCGGTCGCTCGAGCTTGCGTGCCTTGGTCTTCGTCTGCTCGAACAGCTCGGTTTCGGCGAGGCTGCGGCGCAGCCACAGCCCGACCAGGCCGAAGACGCCGCCCAGCAGGAACGGCAGCCGCCAGCCCCACGACGCGAGCTGCGCCTTGTCCAGCGCCCGGGCCAGGACGAAGCCGAGCACGGTCGCGACGAGCACCGCCGAGCCGGTCGAGATGTAGAAGAACGCCGAGTACCGGCCCCGACGCTCCGGCGGCGCGATCTCACCCAGGTAGGCCGACGCGTTCGACACCTCCCCGCCCAGCGACAGCCCCTGCGCGACGCGCGCGAGCAGCAGCAGGATCGGCGCGAGCCAGCCCACCTGCGCGAACGTCGGCAGCAGCCCGATCGCCACCGACCCGCCCGCCATCAGCAGGATGGTGAGGATCATGGCCGGCTTCCGGCCGCGCGTATCCGCGAAGCGCCCGAGCAGGACCCCGCCCAGCGGGCGGAAGAAGAACGCGAGCGCGTAGGTGGCGAACGTGTTGATCAGGGCCAGGGTGTCGTTCCC